>NZ_JBVVQE010000008.1:0-142043 GCF_055811435.1 Mesorhizobium sp. WSM4837 | reverse complement strand
GATAATTTGCCCGTGACCGCGCTCTGAGAGTCTCATCCAGATTGTCGCGCGCGTCTCATCCTGATCGTCGCGCTATATTCAGCCGATGCTTGATTGAACCCGTGGGCAAGTAAGCGGCTGCCAGAAAGACGAATGCGGCGAGCACCAACACCGACGCGACATGGCGGCCCCAAGAGGGCGGCTCGTAGATCTCAGGCGCATTGGGCCGATAAAGACTCCAGCCCCAGACGATCAGCACGAAGCCGATGATCGATAGGAGCGAATAAAGTCCCTTCCAGCGCCGCTCGTTTGTGGCGATTTGCGCATCACGAAAGCTGCCGGCGGCGATCCGAACAGAATGGATTCCGAAGAAGATCACGAGGCCGAAAACCAGTACTAGCATAACACCTCCGAGGTTCGGCGCGTCGGCGGGAAGGAAGGCTTGCTTACGCTCTCGCTCGAGTTGCCGGCTGCATATGCGCAAAACGGATTCTGCGAACGAGATGGTCAGAGTAATATATCAGGGACCCGCAATCTTGGAATGGGCGAAGCTGCCGATTGGCACGGCACAGCGGCATCGCCTGCGCGCAGGTTCTTCGCGTTCAGCACGGAACCGCCGCGGTGAATGCCTGTGGCGACGTTCCGTTCACATAAATTGCATGAGGGCAACGGGCGGGCGGCGCTGTAGCGTTCGATATGCCCGTTCTCGTCGTCACGGCATCCAAGGCTGAGCGGTATGCTGCTTCGACCTAATTGCCGCCCTCCGCACATGGTACATGAAGGTCCGGAAATGGTCGAACACGACCTTGAGTTTGACCAGCCTATAGATCCGTTTCTGGCGCTAGTTGCCCATTCCGGTGGCCAGCTCGAACGGTAAAACCTGACCCGATGCTGCCGTTCCACGGAACCGCGTTGGAGGTCCGCATTGGAGTGGAAGGCGGACATTTCACCTCATCGAGGCGGGTTACGCGATTCCGACGATCCTCGTTACTGCCTACCCCGACGACGTTGACCACGCCCGCGCCCAAGCTCGCCGTTCATCTCGATCGCGGACAGCTTCGGATCACGTATGGCACCGCGGCCCTGGCTGCGGTCCGCCTCTTGAGGTGCCGCTCGGCCTCGACGTCATTGTTCGCCCCGAGCGCCAGGTAGGAACTGCGCTCGTGACAGCGCATGCGATTGATGATCACGTCGAGAGGGACCGGCTGACGCTCTCGCGTCGCCTTGTTGGGCACGCCGTCTGCCCTCACGCGATTTAGTCGATGCCGGCGTTCTTCGCCTCGCCCCGCAGGAACGGGAGGCTGACTTCGATGACGTCGTCGGGGCGCTCGGGCACGGGACATCATACAGCAGCCCACCGGCAATGTCGTCGATATGGCTCATGCTGTCCCGCGCGATCACGGCCTTGTGGGCAACCTCGCCGATCACCTTCATCGCGGACGGCCAGTTGAGCACACGGCGCGCCTCGCGCGAGTTCGACTCGCGCACCCTATGGCTCCGCTGCGCCGAATGTATTAGAGTGGTCTCATACACGTCCATCCGCGGGCGAACGGCGCCCGGAGGGTTAGACGATGACGATCTCGAGGCGATTGTTGCTGCCGAGGGCCTTCTCGATGCGGGTCAGGCGTTTCCGAACCGGCTGGCTTCGGATTTTCAGTCGGGCTCTCGTCGTTACTTTCATTTCCTGGTTAGCCGCCGGTGCGGTGACTGCCGGGCCGCTTCACGACGCTGCGCGCGAGGGCGATGCCGCCAAAGTCGGCGAGCTCCTTGCACAAGGCGAGGATGTGAACAGTCGCGACGAAAGCCGCGAGACTGCACTGATCGACGCCGCGCTTGCCGGCAAGGTGGAGGTAGCGACGGTGCTGATCGAGGCCAAGGCCGACGTCGACGCCCGCAACGACCGCGGCTTCTCCGCGCTTCATGCGGCGGCGTATTCAGGAAGCCTGGAGATAGCGGAACTGCTGCTCGACCACGGGGCCGCGGTTGATTCGTTGAGCACGCACAAGATCACCCCGCTGCACGTAGCGGCCGAAGAGAACCAGGTGGCCGTCGCCGACCTGTTGATCGCGCGTGGTGCACAGGTCGAGGCAATCCAGGAGTACGGCTTTACACCTCTCAGCCGGGCGACGTTCTTTCAGAGTGCGCAGGTGATGGTTCTGCTCAAGCAGCGCGGGGCGAAATGCCAACCCAAGGAAAAATTGGGGGCGGCGCTCAAGGATTGCATGGCCGCGGGAAACTGACCTCACGAGGTTACTGGAGAGAAACATGACACAAAACCGTTCCAGAGCGTTTGACAGTTTGCTTTGCGCAGGAGTGGCAGCCGCGTCCCTCCTGCTCCTTGGCACTGGCGCATCCTACGCCGTCGATGGAGTGAACACTGGATACTTCGGCAACGTCGCCATACTGGGCTACGATCCGGTGGCGTATTTCACCGACGGTCGTGCGACCATGGGTTCGCCCGAGATCTCGAAGAAGTGGCTCGGGGCGACGTGGTATTTCGCCAGCGTCGAACATCGCGATGCCTTCGCTTCCGAGCCGGTGCGCTATGCCCCTCAGTTTGGCGGCTTCTGCACGCTGAATGCGGCATTCAAGGGGGCATCCGCGAACATTGACCCGGAAGCCTGGCGCATTGTGAACGGCAAGCTCTTCCTTTTCTCTGGGAAGGAGGGCCTGGAGGAAGACTTCGATGCCGACCCCGCCGCTGTCCTTGCGAAGGCCGACGCCGAATGGCCTGCGGTCGAAGCGAAGGAATTCGAGGCGAGAGCGGCCGGCAACTGACTCGGCTCAGGCGCGATGTCGCGGTCGCTCGAGTCGAACCGAGCGTATCACTGAGACACCGAGAAATACCATACCGTGACGGAGTCCGGCCAGACATACTCGTCCTGCGTTTCGCGGTTCCCCTGGGGATTGCGATAGAGCGGGCCGCAGAACTTGCGGCCGAGCAACGTCGCTACGGATTGCGTGCAGAAGAGGTCGCCCTCCGGCGTGGACGTACCGGTGATGATGCTGCCCTGCGAGCTCAGGGCGAAATCTCCGTTTGCGCTCAGCTCCATGACGAACGGTGCGCCATTGTTTTGACGTCCGGTCCAGGTTCGATCGCCCGTCAAGGCTCGCACGGCCTCGGCGTCCAGGCGGTCCTCCTCCTGCGCACGAAAATCGAAGGCGCGTTCCGGAAACCCGGCTAAGCGAAGAGCATCCAGCCGATGATCGAGATCCTGCTGCCGCCGGTGGTGGGCGTATACGACGCGAAAGCCGGCGAGACTCTGCGCGGGAATCTTCTTCAGGATTGCTGCAACCGCATCGCGCGCCTCGGCCATTCGGCCCAGGCGCGCATTTGCCATGGCGAGCGCCTCCAGGCCGAGGTCGCTGCGCTCTTCCGGCTGGACCTGGCTCAGCGCCTGCAGGGCCTTTTCGTATTGATGGTTCATATAGAGCACGAAGCCGTAATAGTCGTAGATCTGCGCCCGTGGCTTGGGATCGAGCTGCAGCACCCGTTCCATAGCCGCCAGTGCCTCCGGGTTCTGCCCGGCATACGTCAGCACGATCGCCAGGTTGAGCTCTGCCTCCGCGCCGTTCGGGTCGAGCGCGACGGCTTTGCGGACGGACGCGAGCGCCTCGTCGATCTCGCCGTCGAGCATCTGCAGGATGCCGAGCGCGGCATAGGCTCGCGAGGACTGGGGATTGAGCTCCAGCGCTCGCCCTGCCGCTTGATAGGCGCGCTGCCGTGCGACGGCACTCAGCATCAGGCGCTGGAAATCGAAGCCGAGCACGTCCACGGTGGCCCGGGCATATCCCGAATAGGCGTCCGCGAACGCCGGATCGAGCTTGATGGCCTTTTGATACAGGGACAGAGCCTCACCGAGAGACGTGAAGTCGACCACGTACGCTTTCTGCTCGGCGCGGGTGTAGAAGTCGTACGCCTCCAGATTTCGCGTCGGCAGGCGAGCAATCTGCGCCTTCTCGCCTTCCGTCAGGCGCACCGACAGAGCCTCGACGATGCGCCCGATCACTTCGTCCTGCAGCACGAAAATCTTGGAGTAGTCGCGGTCGAAGCGCTCGGCCCAGATGTTGCTTCCGGTTTTGGCGTCGATGAGCTGGACGTTGATGCGGACCGAATTTCCGTCCCGGCGAACGCTGCCTTCGACCACGTAATGGACATTCAACTGCTTCGCGATCTCGTTGATGTCGAGGGATCGATCCCCAAAGGAGAACGAGGAGTTGCGGGCAATGACGAGGAGCCCGGAGACCTTCGAGAGATCGGTGATGAGATCGTCTGTGAGCCCTTCGGCGAAATAGTCCTGGTCCGCCTTCTGGCCGAGATTGGCAAAGGGTAACACAGCAATGGAGGGCTTGCCCTCTGCAGAGATCGTCGAGCTTTGGTCCTGCAGAAGCGCGACCGCCCGCGGCCAGAGAACCACGGCGAGGCCCGCCGCCAGCACCAGGAAAAGCGCTGCAGCGCCGATCAACGGCCGCCGAGAGCGCAACTTCCTGGCACTAGGGGCTTGCTCCAACAGCACGCGATAGGCGCGCACCGGCTCGGCAATGTTTTTCAGGCGCTGTTCGCCCAGCGACTTGAAGGTCAGGCCGAGCTTGTTGCGGGCTTGATCATAGGCTGTTCCGGATATGACGACACCGCCGGGATCGCTCAGTCCTTCCAGGCGGGCCGCGATATTGACACCGTCGCCGTAAAAATCATCGTTGTCGATGATCACGTCACCCAGGTTGATTCCGATGCGGAACACGATCCGGGCGTTCTCCGGCACGTTGAAGTTCTGCTGCGCGCCGACGCGCTGGATTTCGACGGCACAGGCCACTGCATCGACCACACTGGCGAACTCGACCAACGCGCCGTCGCCCATGAGCTTGACGACGCGGCCATGATATCCTTCGATCAACGGCTCTATGTGTTCGCGGCGAAGCGCCTTGAGCCGGGTGAGCGTGCCTGTCTCGTCCAGCCCCATCAGCCGGCTGTACCCCACCACATCGGCGGCGAGGATGGCGACCAGCTTGCGTTCCAGATGTTGGTCCTGTTCCACTGCGCATGACTATAGGGAAAGCCCCATGGTAAGACCATATGCGCGGCCAAGGAGCCCGAGCGTCGAATGCTGCACGTCGAGCACTAAGCTAAGTCTTTGAAAACGCTCAATGCCGGAAACCTTTGTGCTAAATCGTGCAGCACACAGGTTTTGGTGCAGCATTGCGGGGATCGCGAACGCGGATCCGGTACCGCCGATCTCGAGCAGGCCGCCGCGCGGACCGAAGGGGAGACGCGACGCCATGTAGCTTCGCAAACACGCGACCCCAGGCATGGCGCAGGCGCAGGTTGTCTGGATTGCGACGCTGGCCCACCAATTTGCTGGCATTATCGCGGGACGCGCAACACCCGCACCGCGCCGCATGCAGCAATGTGAAGAGGATTGCGCAATCGGCAGCGTCGCGCGGCTTCGACTGCCTTCTGCGGCATTGCTTTGTCACCGACCAGACCGTCCCAGTAGGCATGCAGCGAGACCGGTTGCAGTGCCAAACGGTGCTCCGTCAAATCCTGCCACGGCCGACCCGGCACTAGCTCGGGCTGCGAGCCGGGGCCACGCTTACGGGTTTCAGGGCGTCATTGCGCGGTCCGAAGGCAGAATGTGTCAGGAACCGGACCTTTCTGACGGCGTCCGCAAAGGTCACGAAATGGCGCAACGTCGACCTACAGCGTGTTGCCCATGATGTCCGCTTTCGGGAAGCGGCAAAACTCATCTGTACGGCCGAGATGGGGCGCAAAGCTGCCGTCCACGTCGCGGCAGATGTCAGTCGTCTTCGGGTCAGAACTTGCCGTAGAAGTTCTCCGAACGAAGGGCAGACAAGGATTGAACTCGGTCGTTCAGAGTGATTGGATTCTGCCCTAATCTGGAAAGAGCCGGCCAGCGTCTTCAGCCGAATGTCGCCAGAGGCTCAGTGCGAACCTCAACCCACTTGCCGTCCTAGTTGGCCTGCTAGCCGGCCTGCCTGCATCCCTCAGAGCGTCGCCAGCCGCGAATTTGTCATGGCCGTTCCATAGGCTTGCCGCAGCGTCCGCTTCTCCTCCAGCGCAATGATGACGCTTGTGGCAAAATCCGTCTTGTACATGACGGCGAGCCGTGTCAGCCCGCCTGGCGTGAAGACGTTGATCTCCAGAAGCTTGTCCCCGACGATGTCGAGCCCAACCAGAAACATGCCGTCATTGATCAATTTGGGGCGCACCATCTCGGCAATGCCCAACATCGTGCCTGTTACCTTGACTTTGCGGGCTGTTCCGGCGGCATGGATATTGGACCGGACGTCGCCCTTGGCTGGAAGGCGGCGAAAGGCTGCGTAATTGCCGTCGCGCACCAGCGGCAGACCGTTCATCAGGAAAAGACGCACGTCACCAGCCTTGGCCTCCGGAATGTAGACCTGCGCGATGAGATAGCCGTCACCGCTGGCCGCTTCGAAAATCTGGTTGAGGTTGGAATCGGTGGGCGTTGCAATATGGAAGACGTTCTTGCCACCCGATCCTTGGAGTGGCTTGACGATGCAGCCCTTCGAGCGTTTGTCGATAAATGCGCGGATCTCGGTAATGCTGCGCGATATCAGGGTAGCCGGCCTGACCGCCTCGGGAAAAGACTGAAGGTAGAGCTTGCTCTGCGCCTGTCCCAGGCCATCCGGATCGTTGACGACAATCGCGCCGCGAGCCGCCGCGAGCCGCCCGAACATAACGCCTGCGTTGGCGGCCCATGGCCGATCGGTGGCGTCCAGCGATGGATCGTTGCGCAGAAACACAATGTCGATATCGCTTATCGCCAAAGTCTTTTTCTGCTTCGCTGCATCCTTCAGAGCAGCATGCAGTCTGTCGGACGTCTTGTAGGAAACATCCGGCAGAACCGCTACGCTGACAGCCAGACCGTCATCCGGACGCAGTATGAAGTCGCCTGGTTCAACATAGACAACGGAATGGCCGCGCTGGACGGCGGCCAGCGCCAACGCTGTCGTCGTGTAGGCGGGCGTCTCGCTCTCAATGGAATTGACAAAGAACGCAATGCGCATCGAGGAGACTCCGCTCAAGTTTCAACCATATCGATCGGACCGATTCCCGCCATCGCTTTCTTGAGACGCGGACGCGCCGCGTCGGAAGAGAGGAACGCGGGCTCGAGGCGCGGCGCCCGCAGCAAGCCGCGCGCGTTGAGTTCCTGGATCGCTCCGAAATGCGCGGCGGAGATCTTGCCGATCCAGAACGGCGTGAGGCTGCCGCCGTCCTTCAGATGATCGAGGATCTGCACCATGCCCCGCAGATAGATGGCGTCCTTTGCAAGGCCCCCGCCTCGATAGACACGCAGAACGACGTTGAAGGCCCCGCGATCGTCGAGACCGAAATCCCTGTGGAGGATGCGGAAGGTCTCCTCGAATGTTGCTCCGTCGAGCATCGCCTGACAGGCAATAACCCTGGCCGCGATCAACCTCAACCGCGCTGCGGTCATGCCGCCGACCAGATATTCCGCCAGCACGGCCAGTCCCTCCTGCATGCCCTCATAGCCGGCGAGCCCGTTGCGGAAAATGGCGAGCCCCTGCGCATCGCCGTTGAAATAGGTCAGCAGATGGACACCGATCTCGTGACTGAGCAGCGCAGTCAGACGCTCCGGTGGAAGGTTGGTATCGCGTGAAACCAGCAGCCGGTTTCGAGAGACGAGGAGGCCGGCCGGCAGGTCGCCGCGGATCTCCACGGAGGCATCGAATTCGGGATAGGCTGCCCGGTAGCCGGCGATCATGTCTCGCGCGGCCGCGGCGACAGCGTCGGCGCCCAGGCCCTTCTGCCGGGTGGCCGACGCAACGCTAGGCGCCTTTTCGAGAATGGCGCGTGCTCGCGCCGCCAGGCTCGGCTCGACGCTACCATAGAGAGCTCGTCCGAGTTCGACGAAGCGGGGCGTTTCGCGCGCCGCGAGCATCGACAGCTGGAGATCGAGCTCCTGCTGCTTTTGCGAGAGCAGCGTGGTCAGCAGCGGATCTTCCAGATGATCGAGCGAGACCGAATAGAGCTTCCGTTTCTGGCCGGCGACCTCGAACTCGAGCGGCCTGTAGAGCAGCACGGGCACACGCTCGAACGCGCCTGCATGGAATTCCAGCCAGGCTGGTTCGGCATTGATCGGTGTGACGGCAAGCAGAAAATCGAATGTCGACGCGACGTTGTCGATCGCCCGATCAGCGCGCACCACTGCGTCGATATAGGCGCGCCGCCCCAGCGAACGATGGGTTGCCGGCTGTTCCAGCCTTGATGCCTTCAGGAAGGCGCTGACGGCCTGAAGCGCGGAATCGACCATGTTGGCGACGACAAGGTCGTGGAGTTCGGGGTAGACGCGCTTGGTGCCAGGCACCCGGTAAATCGGTGCGAAGCGTACCGTCAAGCACGCCGCATCACCGAGATCATCCAGAAGCCGTGCTTCGGCGCGTGTCGTGGGGTTGAGTTCGTCGACGCGGGGCGTGCGGTATTTTGCTTCGCGTGCGGACGCAGCGGTGGCGAAGCGCTTCAGTGCCGCCTTCTCCGCCGCCGTGTCGCCGCAGGCCAGCGCAATCTCGAAGGGCGGCAGGAACGGAACATCCTCGGTCAGGAACCGGTCTTCGGCCAACTCGCCGATGTCCAGCATGAGGAAGGCGCCGCAGTGATCGCGCAGCCTTCGCACCACCAGCCGCGCGGCCTCGCGGGCGAGGCCGATGTCGGCCGCGATCAGATAGGACGCGTTGGCGGAGACGGCATGGAATGCCGCATCCTGATGCGACCCAACATGGACACACAGAAAGGGCAGCGGCCGATCCATGTGCAAACGGTTGCCATTGCCGAAATCGCGGCGGATTGGCCTGCCGTCCCGCAAAAGCGCGTCCAGGTCCGATTCGATTTGCGCCAATGGAGGCGCGGGCTCAACGAGCTTGGGCTTCATCGCATGGCCCGCAGCGCCGATTCCAGGACGGGCACCGTAGACGCCAGCATGGCGCGCAGCCGCTCGATTGTTCCCCAGTCGGGTTCGCCACTCCATTCGTCCATGAAAATCTTCTTGAACTCGACGGCGATGGCACACCCGGTTTCCGGAAAATTGGCATGGACGAAACGGGTCTGTTCGCCCTTGCCCTGGAAGGACACATTCTCGCGCACATCGATCGGCTCGCCGTTGAGACGCTGGCCGCGAAGCGTCTCGATGAAAGCGTCGACGACCGGTGCCCAGCGCTCGCGGTCCATGGAAGACGTACCGATGTTGATGTCGGGCGCGACGTCACGGGACGTAGGCATAGCCTCCCGTCCGTCGCGCCGGTGATTATAACTATGGACGTCGATGAGAACGAACCTGCCATGGCGCTTCTCGATACCGGCAAGGACACGGCTCAGCTCACTGTAGAAGGCGTCGTGAAAGGAGAGAGACTCCGTAACGGTGTGCTCGTCCGGCTGCTCTCGCCAGACTTTCAGGCCCCAGGACTGGTCCGGCGACCGGTAGACCGCAGCGTCTCGCGCACGGTTCAGATCCACTTGGAAGCGTGACCGATGAACGATGATCTGGGTAGGAAAATCGGCGATGAAACGCTCGGTGAACGGGTCCTCTTCTCTACGCCGGTCGGGATCGGAGAGACACATGAGCGATCGACAAGCCCTGCCAACGTCGGTGCCGCTGTGGATAGCTGTACCGACTATAGGCGACTCTCCGAGCTTGATCGTCCAGCCTGCCGGTGATCCACCCGGATCATTGCTGCCCGGATCATTGTTGGAAGTCATCGTGTTCACAGTCCATCGAATGCGTGGAGAGTGTGGACGGTTCCAATTCATCGAACAAGCGATCGTTGGCTCGCCCTGGATCAGCAGGCTGAACCGTCCAAAAACGTCAGCCGAACGACGGCTTCAGCCGAACGTCGCCAGAGGCTCAGTGCGGACCTCGACCCACTCGCAGCGCCGGCTGTCGTGATAGAACGACAGGAAGGGCGGCGGGAACGATGGGTCGGCGAAAGCCCCCACCGGAATGGCGATCAGACCGGGCTGGACATCGATCCGGTAATGGACAGTGGTGCCGCAATCCGGGCAGAAACTGTAGATGACACGGCCGCCTTCGTCGCCAACGCGCGTGAACTCCGCCGCTCGTCCCTGGATCGACACATCATTCTCCGCAAACCGCGCATTGAAGCTGAACGCGCTGCCGGTGCGCCGCTTGCAGGCCAGGCAATGGCAGACAGAGACGCGTACAGGCTCGCCCGAACAGGTGGCTGACAGCTGACCGCAGGAACATTGGGCGCGGCGCGTGACCATGGCTGGCCCCTTTCAGCGAACATCAATGGGTTTCGGCATGGGCCCTCAGCTCTGCCCTCTTCTGATCCGACACTACGGCAAGGTCGAGAACCTTCTGCAATTCGGCCGCGTGGCGGAACGACGGCTCGGCCTGGACGCAGTTGCGCACAGCATCGACGAAACGCTGGTAGTTGGTCGGCACCGTTCCGGCATCGAGAACCTGCCATTTTGCGTTCTCGATGTCCTCGCCCATGCACGCTTTCAGTTCCGAGTCGGTCAGATTGTGCACGACCTCGATACCACCCTTGTCGCCATAGATGCGCAGCCGCAATTCGTTAAGATGGCCGGTTGCCCAGCGGCTGGCATGGACGACGCCGAAGGCGCCGTTGCTGAAATCCAGCGCCATGGTGAAGCTGTCATTGGCGTCGAGCTCGTACTCGCCGATCCGGTTGCCGGGCGCCTTGTCGAAGGACCTGAGGCGGCAGAACACATGGTCGATGTCGAGCGCCGCGCCATAGCTGGCGAAATCGAGTATGTGGATGCCGACATCGCCCAGCACGCCATTGGAGCCGTGGCCGCGTGACAGCCGCCACAGCCATTTCGGATCGGTGCGCCAGTCGCCCCAGAATTTGGAAACCAGCCAACTCTGCAGATAGGACGCTTCGACGTGCCTGACCGTGCCGATCTCGCCGGCAAGCACCATCGCGCGCGCCCGCTGCAGCGGGGCGACGTTGCGATAGGTCAGGTTGACCATGTTGATGATGCCGGCTTGCTCGGCGGCATCGGCCATTTCGCTGGCCCGCTGGTAATTTTCGGCCAGCGGTTTTTCGCACAGCACCGGCTTGCCCGCCGCGATCAGCATCATGGTCGTCGGATGGTGGATGCGGTCTGGCGTCACGTTCGCCACCGCGTCGAACTTGTCCCATGCGAGCGCGTCCTCCAGCCACGTGAACCGGTTGGGAATACCGTAGCTGTCCGAAAACTTGTCGACACGCGCACGGTCGAGATCGACGGCGCCGACCAGTTCGACGCCTTCGATCCTGCTGAACTGCCTGGCGTGTTCCTCCGCCATCCAGCCGGTGCCGAGTATCAGGAGACGCATGATTCTTATCCTTAGGATGAGGCCTTATCTTCTTGTTCGATCATGGATTTTTCAGAACCGAAGCTTCGCGATAGCGGTCTAGCGAAACCCGGCTTCGCCCGCGGCATGGAGCTTTCCGCCGCGCTCGACGATCGGCTCGAGCGCCCTTTCCACCGGCACGTTCGGCGCGTCGAGGATGGCTGGATGCGCGCCCTGCGGGTTGTGCGCCCATTTCACCGCATTGCGCAGCACCTTTTGGACATTCGCGTCGTGATAGGTCGGATAGGTCTCGTGGCCGGGCCTGAAATAGAAGATGTTGCCGGCGCCGCGGCGCCAGGTCAGCCCCGACCGGAACACTTCGCCGCCCTGGAACCAGGAGATGAAAACCGTTTCCAGCGGTTCCGGCACGGCGAACTGCTCGCCATACATCTCCTCGTTCTCAAGCTCGAAATACTCGCCGATCCCGGCAGCGATCGGGTGGTTGGGGCTCGTCACCCAGAGCCGCTCGCGCTCGCCGGTCTCGCGCCATTTCAGCGTGCAGGGCGTGCCCATCAGCTGCTTGAAGATCTTCGAGAAATGGCCGGAATGAAGCACGATCAGCCCCATGCCTTGCCAGACACGGCGCGCCACGCGCTCGACGACTTCATCGGCAACGGCGCCATGGTCCTTGTGTCCCCACCACACGAGGACATCGGTTTGCGCCAGACGATCGGCCGGCAGGCCATGCTCCGGTTGCTCAAGCGTCGCCCACGATACGGAAATTTCGGGGTCGAGCTTCAGCGCGTCGGCGATCGTTGCATGCATGCCCTCGGGGTAGATCCCCGCCACCACCTCATTGGTCCGCTCATGGATATTCTCGCCCCAAACGACAGCGCGTATCGTCATGACATTCCTCTTGATCGGTTGAAGCCGCCGCCCCGGTCAGGTCAGTCATAGTATCCTCGGCCGGGATTGAAAACGGTTTCGAGGCTGGCTGCTGACAATTGGCTGGAAGTCGGCGGGACAGCGCCCCGCTCTGTCCGGCAGGGCAGAGGGGGCGCGAAGGAGCGCCACATCAGCGGCTTGCTTAGCCGCGCACGACGAGGCGTTTGATCTTGCCCTTCTTGAACGCGGCGAGGAAGCTGGCGTAGTCCTTGAAGACGACGCAGCCGCTCGATTCCCCGCGGCGGCCGCGCAGCAGGTAGGTATGCGCAAGAAAGCCGTCGCGGCCATATTTGTTCTTGCCGTCGATAGGAGTGAGACGCAGCGCCTCCACCCCATGGAAGCGCGATTCACGCAGCCTCAGATCGTAGGTGTGGGGCGGCGTCGGGCCGGCATTCTTCCGGTTGGCGTAGCGCGCCTGGTCGGCCATCGAGCCCAGTCCCGAATGCGCCTCGAGCCGCGAGCCGTCCGGCATATAGACGGTTTTCGCCGAAATGTCGTAGACGGCGACGCCGCTGCCGGGCTTGGTGAACAGGTTGCCGAAGACCCCGCCGCCGCCCGCCGGGCTGTCGGGTTTGGCATAGGCCAGCATGTCTGCGGCCTTCGATCGCTTGCCCGGCTTGCCCGGGCTGCCCTGCATGTCCTCTTGCATGCTTGGTTTCGCCGCCGGTGACGAACTCCTCGGCGACAAGGCTGGCGCCCGGGGCATCTGCGGCGCGGCGGCGGTCTCCACCCTGTTGGCTTTGGATGGCTGAGACTGGGCTTTGGCGGCCTTCGATGCCTGGACCTTGGGCGCATTGGCCTTGGGTGCCCTAACCTCGGGTGCCTTGACCTCGGGCGCCTCGTCTGACTGATCGATTTCCGCCTGCGGACGCCAAGTCGGCAAGGGAACGCTGCCGGGCATTGCGTCCTGCGGCGGCAGCGACGCCATCTGCACCTCGCCCTCTTGCGTGGCAGCAGAATCGGCCGTCGTCGCCTGCGGCAGCACGTCGATCATCGCTTCCGGCGATGCATTCGCAAGCGCCAGCGCCAGCGCCAGCCGGGAGGATCGGTCGATTTCCGCAATCTCGGGCCCGAAGCGCACCGACGCGGGACCATGCTGATCGGCCAGGCGCACCGGCTCCGCAAAGCGCTGGCCCGTCGGCAGACTGACGACCGCAAACGGCGCGGCCCCGCCGGAGGCGCGGGCAAAGGCAGCAGCAATCTTTTGCGGCGATAGCGCCGCATTCGCCACCACCCTGTCGAAGCGCGATTGCGGTGAGATTTCGGCGACAAGCTGCACAGCATCCGGCCGCGCTAACGGCTTGAGACGCGCTACCTTGCCTTCATGCTCGAAGCTCGCGGCGGCCTGCGCGCAGCCGGCATTGCATCGGCCGAGCAGCGACGCCTGACGCTGCCGGCTTACCAGTGACGGCGCCCACGAACTGGCCCGTGGATTGACAAGTGTGTGTCGGGGATCGGCGAGCGCCATGGAGCGCGGCGCGAGCAGGTTTTGCGGAAGACTGTTGGAGGCGGCGGTGAGCGAAGTTCCCACCGAATGGAGGCCGGCCACGGTCGCAGCCGACCACAGCGCGATCGCAGCGCCAACAACGGGAATCGCGACCCAGCGCAGTCCGGGCCTCATCGAGGGCAATCCACTATCAGGATTGTCACCCCGGTTATTCAAACGCATCAACGCCATACAACCAAACCTCAATCGGCCTTGCGGCATGCGGGCTCGCAGCCGTCACAATCACAGTCGCCTGGTGCCCCCCGGCACGCTTCACGTCTGTTGCCGATTGAATCAAAAGATGGACAAACTTGGTTAACCAATCCCTCTACCGATCGCCGATTAGGCGAAGGTCTATGTCAAAAAAGGCTCCCTCCAAAACTATGAAAATAGCGGAAATGCCCTCCATGCCAGGCTTTGCTGCCCGTTTTTGCAGGCCGAGTCAACAAAGCGAAAGGATTAGACCTTGCCTGGGCGGCGTCAGCTAAAGGCTGACACCTGCCAGCGCATGATCCGAAACGAGGCCCGCGTCCTCCGTTGGAGGCGCGGGCCTTGTCATACCTGCGCAGACTATGCGGCACGCTGCGCTTCCATCGGCCGCAAATTCTGGTTCATGCGGAACAGGTTCAGCGGATCATATCGCTGCTTGATTTCCAGCAGCCGCCGATAGTTGCCGCCATAGGCTGCTTCGACCCTGTCGACCTCGTCCCCGGGCATGAAGTTCACATAGGCCGTGCCCGCGGCATAGGGCTTGGCTGCTTCATAGAGACCCCGCGCCCAGTCGATGCAGGCCTGGTCCATTTCCGGTTCGCGCCAGCGGGCGTGGACATTCATGACGTAGTGCGCGCTGCGTTGCGGAAACGCCGTTGCATCCGCTGTCACCCGGCCCGCGGCACCGCCGACATGGCCAATGAATATCTCGCATTCGGGGCCGGGGAGCCTGGGTATCGCCGCCGTGACGACCTCCACCGCGCTGTCGGAAAGCTCGGTGAAGTCATGGCTCTTCCAATAGTTGCGGGCGCCAGGCGTCAGCAACGGATCGAATGCCTGCTGCCAGCCGGTGAACGGGTTGGGACCGACCACGTCTGCAATCGGTGTGCCGATGGCGCGAAGCCTCTGTGTCGCCTTCTCACCCCCCTGAAGGTCGCCGCAATAGCACATGGCCAGGACCAGCACCTCCTTGCCATGCCATTCGGCCGGCAGGAACGGCAGCGGCGGCGCCTGCCGCATGACCGCCCAGCAGGTCAGCTCATTGGGCGCTGCTTCGAGCGCCGCTCGGTATTCCCGCAACACGTTTTCGGCATCGGCGAAGGGATGAACGACAAGCCCCGACAGCACCTGCGGACCGACTTGGTGGAGCTTGAACTCGAAAGCCGTGACGACGCCGAAATTGCCGCCGCCACCGCGCAGCGCCCAGAACAGATCCGGATTCTCGGTCTGGCTGGCGCGCAGCAGTTTGCCCTCGGCGGTAACCACGTCAGCGCAGAGAAGATTGTCGATAGTCAGGCCGAACTTCCGCGTGATCCAGCCGAAGCCGCCGCCCAGCGTCAGGCCCGAAATGCCGGTCGTCGAGTTGATGCCGGTCGGCACCGCCAGTCCGAAGGCCTGTGTTTCCGCGTCGACGTCGGCGAGCGTCGCGCCAGGTTCCACCCATGCCCGCCGCGTCGCCGGATCGACCCGCACCGATTTCATCGGCGACAGATCGATCATCAGGCCGCCGTCGCAGACGGCGCTGCCGGCGATGTTGTGGCCGCCGCCGCGAACGGCGACGAGCAGCCTGTTTTCCCTGGCAAAATTGACGGCGGCGACAACGTCGGCGGCACCGGCGCAGCGCACGATCAGCCCGGGCCGCCGGTCGATCATGGCGTTCCAGATGCTGCGTGCCTCGTCATAGGCGGCGTCGCCTTCCCTCAGCACGGTGCCGCGCAATTGCGCCGAAAGCGCCTCCAGGACCGCGGCATCGACTGTCGTCTTGCCGCGTTCAAGCGTGGTGAGGCTCATGCTATCCATGGCTTTCCTCCCGATGTTTTGAGCCGTTTTCCCTCCACCCGTTTCCAAGTCTGCCTTTATATTAGAAGTCGCGCAAGTTCATGATCGCTCTGGCCGGCATTGCGCAACCCGCATAACGGTCAGCTCTCTTTGAGCTAAAAGCCGCCGGCAGGCTAAGCCGAAATGAGTGCTGGATCGTTCTAGACGATCTCGTCGGTTCGATCGGAGGAACTACGCAGCGGTCCGCGGAGTTAGGCGTACAGCAACCAGTGCAGAGGAGAGCTCTGATGGCACCGCGCAGAAAACCCGACGATCCATCCGAAGGCCCGACCATCGAACAGCAGGATTGGGACGCGATCAAAGGCAGTAAAATTCTACCAGACAGCGTGCCGGGAAACGGCGACATCCGTTACGATCTCGACAAAGAGGCTGAACTGCCCGAGGAAGACGACGACAATCCGTACCAGGAGAGCGACGAGGCGCTGCCGGACGACGAAGAGGAACGCGCCCTCTCGCGCAACCCCTCGAGGCAGGATATCGACGAGCCGTGAACGGCAGCAGTTCAATACCGTGGCAGCCGCACGGTTTCGGCCAAATTCCGTGAAAGTTCCTCCAGCGACAGAAAGGCCCGGCGGGGAGGAAGCGCCGGGCCTTTGTCCGAATGCCGTGCGATCGGCTGTCACAGTCGCTAGAGTAGAACGACTGCGCTTCCAACCGTTGCCGGTGGTTGTTGTTCCACCGGAACCGAAAAACATGGCGCGGTTCGCCAGCATTGCTGCTTGGATCGCCTTCGGCCCGACCTTCGATCACGATTTCTGTCTGACGGAACAACTCCAAAAAACGCTCGTTGGATAATCATCGCAACCAGCGATGCAGCTCTAATGGAGACCGACCATGATGAAAAAAATCCTTTCCGCAACCGCACTCAGCATTGCCCTTGCCACTTCGGCGATGGCGCAATCAAACGGCACTGGATCCGGCACCAACGATCCGGGAGCGGCCACCGGGACAGGCACTGGCACCATGGCTCCCGGCACCGATAATGCAACTCCTGCCGATCCAAACGTAACCGGTTCAACCACCGACGGCGCCGACGGCATGAGTGATCGGTGCAAGGACGTAGTGGAGGCCGATAAGAACACTGCCAGTGGCACTGCAACTTCGGATAGAGAGGATTGCCCCGAGTAACGGAGCCAAGGCCCCCTGAGGCCGCAGTGGCGCGCCGCGCCACCTGTCAGACAAAGCCGGGAACCGGCTTTGTCTTTCCGCTCAGTTGCGCACCCCACGTCAGCGCCTGCGGTAAATTCCGAATAATTGCCGCCATCAATGGGGCGCTGCTTGGATTAACGGCAATCCCGGCAAGGGCGGCGGCGGCGTAGACCCGGGTTGAAAACAGACTTTTCCAGGCTGCCTCGCAGCGTCTGCCGGCGGCCTCGCGCCCTGCACGGCCGCTTGGCGCGCATGAGAGTTCGCAAGCCAGCAGCCAACCAGACTGAAGCGCCATCGAGATGCCCTCGGCGATGACGGGATGAGACTCTCCGGCTGCATTGCCGACGCGAAAGATGTCGCGTTCGTAGCAGGAGCGAATTCCCGGCCGGATCGGACCTGCGGCAAGCCACGGCCCGTCGGCGGCAGCTGACTCTAGTGCATCCGTCACTCCCCGACATGATTCCATCAGATGACGGGAGACCGCCTCGGCCGCCGACAAATGGCTCTGGTGTCTAGGGCCAGCTTGTTTGCGCAACTGCGCGAGCATATCGCGCCGAATGCAGCACGAGATCGACAGCCGGCCATGATCCGCCGAAACCATGCCGCCATAACCGCCAGGAAATACCAGCAGGGGCATCAAATCAGGCGCCAGGGACGACCCGGTAAAATGCGCCTTGAAGCCGAACAGGTCCGAAGGGCGGTTGGTCTTTCCGAGCTGGCTGGGCAGCGGTCCTGCCTCCCAGGAGCCGTGTGCGGCGACAATCACCGGCGCGCGCAGCATCGTCGTTTCGTTTCCGGTTTGAATTCGCACCAATTGCGCCTCGCCATCCGGGTCGATGGCGACGGCGCGGCAAGGCTGAAAGATTTCGACGCCCGCCGATTGCGCCGCCTGCAAAAGCAGACAGTCGAGAATGTCTCGGCCAAGCGCCCGGCCGAAACCATCTTTTTTCTCGCAGGACCCATCTTTCGCGGGAGGCATTGGCGCTTCGACACTCGCATCGCCGGAAAAGAAGCCGACGCGGCGGATTTCGGGGCCGGCGTTGGCACGCCAGGCATCGCCGATCTCCAGCTGGTCCAGAAGCGCAAGATTGCTTGCCGATATATATTCGCCGCAGACCTTGCGGCGCGGGAACACGCTCTTTTCCACAATAGCCACGGCCCATCCGCGCCGGGCCAGCGTCAGCGCGACGGACGTGCCCGCCGGGCCGGCGCCTATGATGATCGCGTCATGGGTCGACAATCGCGTCATAGGTCATGACCGGCGCTGGCGCCGACGAAAATGTGGGAAAAGAGGCCGGCGCGCCGTTCTTCGACCGGTTTGCCGTTTGCCGCGAGCCAGAGACCGGAAAGCTCGCTGCCGCGAAAGCCGGCACGCACGCTTTGAGCCGCGTCGTTTCGTGTGACGTCATTGGCGCCGATCGCCGGGAGAAGGCGGGTCGCGGCCAATGCCAGTTTGGTCCGCAACGGCTCTGTCGCCAACAGCAACGGGGCCTTCGGCGCCATCAGCGAAAACAGACGCACGAGCCCGGCATCGTCGAAATGATGCAGAAACAGATTGACGGTGATCGCGTCGAACCGCGTGCCCGCATTCTTTCTCGCCCAGTCGAAGACATCGGCGGTGACGCCTTCGACCATCCATCCCAGCCTGTCGAAATCGCCACGCAATTGCGCGGTGATGAGGTCGACGCGGTCGAGCATTACCAGTTCGACCCCAGGCCAATGCCCGGCCATGCGCCGCGCCACCGCCAGCATGAAGGAGCCATCGCCGGCGCCGATCTCCAGAATCCGGCGCGGCGGCCCTGGCACAAATTTCTGCAGCAGCGACGCCATGATCCTGGCCTGAAACATCAGCGCGTTGATGCGGCGGAGGTCGCGGCGCGCCGCAAGCGCTCGTGGATCGTCGGCCGCAAGCCCGTCGAGGATTTCCGGCGCAAGCTGGCGGTGCTCCAGGCTGCTCATGACGCCGTTCGGAAAAGCATGGTTTCGGCCGCCAGCCCGGGTCCGAACGACATGCCGCAGCCGAGCATGCCTGGTGGCGCCTTCAACATCTCTTTCATCACGAACATGACGGTCGCCGACGACATGTTTCCATATCGGCGCAACACCTCGCGCGATGGCTCCAGCGCGGTGGGCGCGAGTTCCAGGGCCCGTTCGACGGCGTCGAGCACCGAACGTCCCCCCGGGTGCACGGCCCAGAGGTCGATCGCCTCGGTCGGCCGACCACCGAGGATGGCGTCGTGATTGCTCCGCAACGCGTTATGGATTGCTGCCGGGACCTGGCCGGAAAGAACCATTTCGAAACCGTGGTCACTAATGCTCCAGCTCATCAGATCCCGCCGCTCGTCCGCCACGATGCCGTAGAAGCTTTCGAGCTCGATGCCGTGCGGCTCGGCGGTGACGAGCGCAGCCGCACAGCCATCGCCCCAGAGGCAGAACGACAGCAGCTTTTCCAGTTCGCTGGTTTCCCGCAGATGCATCGTGCAGAGTTCGATATTGACCAGCAGGACCCTGGCCTGCGGATCGGAGCGGACGATGTGGCGGGCAAGCTTGAGGCCGTTGATCGCCGCGTAGCAGCCCATGAAACCGATCATCGTGCGTTCGACCGTGTCCGGCAGGCCACATCGCGCAACCAGCTCCAGGTCGATGCCCGGCGCTGAAAAACCGGTGCAGGTGGTGACGATGAGATGGGTGATGCGGGAAGCGCCACCACCAAGCTCCAATCCGTCGACGGCTTTTTGCGCGAGAACAGGTGCGGCATGACAGAACATCGCCATTCTCTCGGCTGTTCCAGGAAAGGCACCCCGGATGAACCTCCCGGCCAGATCTGCTGATGGACCTTCGGGGTCGCCGGCAGGTGCAAAGCATGAATAGCGGTGCTCGATGCCGGCAACGTCAACCATGCGTTCGAAAATTCTTCGACGATCGGCCGCAAGCATGGAGGCGGCGAAACGCAGATAGAATTGATGAACCTCGTGCTCCGGCACTGCTGTCGCGATCCGGTTAATATACGCTTTGGCCGGCATATTCGGTCTCCACGGCGTCGCGCACGGTATTTTCTAAAACCACCGCCGGAGGTTGTTTGGTCATCGGCACCAGGTGTCGGGCAGCAGGCATTGAGTGTTGTTGATGAACGTTTCTGAGAACTGATTTCATCCCACCTGTGCTGTTGCCAGGCGATGCTGCGGTTCGCCGGCATGTAGGAACATAGGCTCCATAACCGAGGCGTCCACCGAAGTGCCCTCGCTTCGGGCCGCGGCGCCATTGCTTCCGGCCCTCGGTAGGCGCGGTATTTTTCTGAGCGATGGAACATTAGCGCATACTAACGATTGTAGGGTGACAGCGAATATCTCCCGGATGTTGGCTGCTGGACCGGGATCCCGGTCGGCCCGCGCTCCTCCAGAGGCGCGGGCCTCCGGTCCAAAGAGTAATTGGCGGCTTAGGCTCAGTTTGGAACGAGAACGCCGTGAGGGCGTTCGCCATAATTATCGGGAGCCGCCACAGGCTCGCGGCAAAGATAAAGGAGAGCTGTCATGAACAATATCATCTGGCTGGTCGGGGCCGTCGTTATCGTAATTGCGATACTCAGCTTCCTTGGCCTTCGTTAGGTTCGCCTTTAGCGACGCCTACGCCGAGCAAGTCGTAATTTGGGTCGTCTCTGGAAGCCTGAGGTTTGCAGGCGCAGCAGCTATTGGCTAGCGAAACGACCCCGCTCTTTCACCGGCGAAGTTCCTTGCCTGATCCATACTCTCCCAGACGCAGCGCTCACGGCGATGAGCGGTGGCAGCCCGCTTGGCCAGCGGCCGGCTTCAGTTGCTGCCGGACCAGATCGCGACTGGCCGGGTGCGGGCGCCGATTGACGTTGCTGTGCCTTTTCTTCATTCTCCTGTTGCTGCCTGATACGAGATTCAGCAATGAAGCGCAGTCTCGCTTTCGGTGTGATTGTGATCGCCGTCCTCGGCCTGCTGGGCGGCGCCGCACTTTTGATTGCCGGCCAGTCCAGAGTTTCGCAAGATGCGATCCAGTCGTCGGTTACCCGCACCGCTGAATTGATCGACAGCGCCTGGAAGCTGCCCGTGGCTGCCACGTTCGATGCCGACGTCACATGGCAATCAAACGGATCAAGGTGCGGCCCGGCAAGTGTCGCAAACACGTTCCGCTCCATCGGCGAGGAGGAGACAACCGAAGCCGAAGTCCTCGCTGGAACCGGAAAGTGCTGGACGGGCTTCTGCATCATCGGGCTCACGCTGGACGAGCTTGCCGAGGTCGCTCGAACGAACACCAAGCGGAAGGTCTCCGTGCTTCGGGATCTGAGCGCCGATGCATTTCGCGAGCACATGAAGCGCGCCAACGATCCCGGCCGCCGTTACATCGTCAACTTTACCCGTGAGAAGATTTTCGGCGCCGGCGTTGGCCATTTCTCCCCGGTCGGAGGATATCTGGAGGCCGAGGACATGGTCTTCGTCCTCGATGTAAACGAGGATTATAAGCCTTGGCTGGTCGAGCGTGAGCGCCTGTTCTCAGCCATGGACACAATCGATAGCGATGGCGACAAAAAGCGCGGCTTGCTGCTGATCGAGTAGCGAAGTCGCAAGCTTTTCGATTGCCTTGCCTTCAATCGACCAGCACAGCGACCACTGCGGTGCAGTCGCCCGCCTTGACCAATCCAGGGAAATGGCGGGCAGCCAAAAGACCCGACATCCTTGCCCTGATCTCCTGAGGTGCGGCACCGGTGCGGCCGATGGAGTGGATGCGCGCCAGGACCTGGCCCTTCTCGACAGGCTCGCCGAGATCGATCATCGTTTCGATCATCCCGTCGTCCTCGGCGAACGAGAAACAATCGCCCGACGGCATGTCGAGCCAGCGGGTCGGCTGCGTCTCGACCGCACCGGCGACAATGCCGGCATGGCGCAGCACATTGAGCACGCCGCGACGGGCGATCCGCACCGTTTCCGCGCGGGAGGTGCCACCGCCGCCAAGCTCCGTGGTGATGAACAGCTTCCCCATCTCCTCGGCGGCAGTGTCGAACATGCCGACCGCGTCGATTTCCAGCATCTTCATCGACCAGGGTGCCGAGAACGCCTCGACCACGGCGAAGCCCTTCGCCTCCAGCACTTTGTCGGGCCGGATATGGGCGGCGCAGAACGGCACGAAGTCGAGCGTCTTGCCGCCGGAGTGGAAGTCGAGCGCGATGTCTGCGCGGGGAAGCAACTCACGTTGAAAATAGTCCGCGATCTTCTCGGTCACCGTCCCGTCAGGCCGGCCGGGAAAGCTGCGGTTCAAATTGCCCTTGTCGATCGGCGAGGTGCGGGTGCCGGCGCGGAACGCCGGATAGTTCATTGCCGGCACGATGATGACCGTGCCGCTGACTTGCTTGGGATCGAGCGTGCGGGCGAGATCGTAGAGCGCCAGCGGCCCCTCATACTCGTCGCCATGGTTGCCGCCGGTGAGCAATGCGCTTGGCCCGCTGCCGTTGCGGATCACGCAGATCGGGATCATCACCGATCCCCAGGCTGAGTCGTCGCGGCTGTAGGGCAGGCGCAAGAAGCCGTGCTGCACGCCGTCGCGGTCGAAATCTACGCTCGGCGTGATTGGCGATGGGCGAAGGCTGGACATCGGGCTCAATTCTTGACCACCAGTTTGCGCGGCACATTGGCCAGGCACTCGACGCCGGTCTCGGTGATCAGGATGGATTCGGTGATCTCCAACCCCATCGTCTCCAGCCACAGGCCGGTCATGAAATGGAAGGTCATGCCGGGCTTCAGGTCAGTGCGGTCGCCGGGGCGCAGGCTCATAGTGCGCTCGCCCCAATCCGGCGGATAGGAAAGCCCGATCGGATAACCGGTGCGGTTGTCCTTGACGATGCCGTATCTCTTCAGCACCGCGAAGAAGGCGTTGGCGATGTCCTCGCATGTATTGCCGGGCTTTGCCGCGGCCAACCCCGCTTCCATTCCTTCCAGCGTCGCCTTCTCGGCATCGAGGAATTCCTGCGTCGGTCTACCGAGGAACACAGTCCGCGAAAGCGGACAATGGTAGCGGTTGTAGCAGCCGGCGATCTCGAAGAAGGTGCCCTCGCCCGACTTCATCGGCCGGTCGTCCCAGGTCAGATGCGGCGCCGACGCATCGGCGCCCGACGGCAGCAGTGGCACAATCGCCGGATAGTCGCCGCCAATTCTTCCCTCTGGCCCGTCGACGCCGCGCGTGCCGGCATCATAGATCTCGGCGACCAGGTCGCATTTGCGCATGCCGACTTCGATCTTGTCGACAATGCGCTGGTGCATCGCTTCGACGATGCGGGCGGCCTTGCGCATATAGTCGATTTCGGTCGGGCTCTTCACCGCTCGCTGCCAGTTGACGAGTGCCGTGGCGTCGACGAAGCGGGCATTGGGCAGATGTTTCTGCAGCGAAGCGAAGGCAGCGGCCGAGAACCAGTAATTGTCCATCTCGACACCGATGCTGAGCTTGCCCCAGCCACGATCGGCCAGCACCTGCGAGAGAAAATCCATCGGGTGGCGTTCGGTCGACTGCACATAATGGTCGGCATAGCCGACGATGTTGTCGTGCGCGAGATAGGCGGTGCGCTTGGCGCCGTTGGCGTCCTGGCCGCGCCCGTACCACACCGGTTCGCCCGACGGCGGCACGATGACGGCCTGGTGGACGTAGAACGACCAGCCGTCATAGCCGGTCAGCCAGGCCATGTTGGACGGATCGCTGACAACAAGCAGATCGACGCCCTCGGCTTCCATGGCCTTCCGGGTCTTGGCGAGGCGATCCGCATATTCGCCGCGCGAGAATTTTAGATTGGGCTGCATTGTTCTTGGTCCTCGTTTGTTGGGCCTTGCGGCCGGCATCAGCTTTCGAAAATCGTACCCGTCTTGGCCGCCCGGGCACGGTCGCGGGCGAGCGTGGCGATCGCCGTGTCCTGCACGCCGGTGCCGGTGAGGTCGGCGATGGTGATGTCGCTGGCCGAACGGCGGCCATGTCTATCGCCGGCGATGATCTGGCCGAGCTCTGTGATCTCGGCATCGGCTGCCATCACCCCCGTCGCGATGGCATGATGCAATTCGCCCAGCAGCCGCGTCTGCTTCGCGCTGTCGGCGACGTAGAGATCGGCCATGCGCAGGATCGCCGGCGCGATCTCGTTCTTGTGCTCGGCGTCCGAGCCCATAGCGGTGATGTGCTGGCCGGCCGAGACGAAGCCGGCCTTGATCAGCGGTTCGGTCGACGGCGTCGTGGTGACGATGATGTCGGCGCCGGCCGCCGCCTTTGCCGCGTCGGGCTCAGCATGCACGACGATGCCCAGTTTTTCGCGCAATGCATCCGCCGCGGCTTCGGCCTTCGCGGCATCCCTCGCCCAGATCCGCGCCTCGGCGATCGGCCGCACCAGCATAAGCGCCTCGAGCTGCAGTCCAGCCTGGACGCCCGCGCCGAAGATCGCGGCGACAGAGGAGTCGGTTCGCGAAAGATGTTTCGCCGCGACCGCTCCGGCCGCGGCCGTGCGGATGTCGGTCAAATAGCCATTGTCGAGCAGCAGCGCCTCGACCAGCCCGGTTTTTGACGACAGCAGCACCATCATGCCGTTGACGCTGGGCAGGCCGAGCTTCGGATTGTCGAAGAAGCCGGGACTGATCTTGACGGCAAAACCGTCGATGCCAGGCACATAGGCGGTTTTGACGTCGACCTCGCCGCGATGCTCGGGAATGTCGAGCCGCAGGATCGGCGGCATCGCCACCGGCAAGGTGGCAAGCGCGCGGAACGCATTTTCGACGCAGGCGACGGCATCGAGATCGAGCTTCACGATCGCGCGCAATTCGGCTTCGGTCAGTATCGTCATCCGGCTCATGCGGCGCTCTCCTCAAATGCTTCGCCACAAACGACTTTCCTGTGCAGCGTCATGTCGATATTGCGGCCCGACAGAATGAGCACAGTGGGGCCGCTCGCCCTGACCTTGCCGGCAAGCACGGCGGCGATGCAAACCGCGCCGGCGCCTTCGACGATCTCGCGCTCCTGTTCATAGGCGTGGCGGATGCCGGCGGCGATCTCGTCCTCATTGAGCAGGATAACATCGTCGAGCAGGTCGCGGCACATCGAGAAGGTCAGCCGATTGTCGAGGCCGATACCGCCTCCGAGCGAATCCGCCAGCGTCGGCAGTTCCTCGACCAAGACCGGATGTCCGGCATCGAGGCTTGCCTTCATCGCCGCACCCCGCGCCATCGAAACGCCGATGACCTTCGTGCCGGGGCTGACGCCCTTCACGGCAGCGGCGACACCCGCCGCCAGCCCGCCGCCGGACAGCGGCACCAGCACCAGGGCAGCGTCAGCAACCTGCTCGATGATTTCCAGCCCAAGCGTGCCTTGCCCGGCGATGATATCGGGATGGTCGAAGGGCGGCAGCATGATCAGACCGTCTTCCGCGACCAGCCGGTCGACCTCCTGCTGCGCATCGTCCTGGCTGTTGCCGACGATGCGTATCTCGGCGCCGAGCCGGCGGATTTCGTCGAGCTTGTTCTGCGGCACCAGTCGCGACATGCAGATCGTCGCACGCATGCCTTCGAGCTTCGCCGCATGGGCCAGCGCCCGGCCGTGATTGCCGGTCGAAGCGGCGACCGCGCCGCGCGCCTTCTCCTCGGCGTTCAGCGAAGCGATGGCGTTCGAGGCGCCACGCAGCTTGAAGCTGCCGGTGGTCTGCCGATGTTCGAGCTTGAGATAAACGGGCGCGCCCAAGTGCCCGGAAAGACTCGGGGAAAGCACGGTCGGCGTGCGCTCGACCTTGCCTGCGACGCGCTCGCGGGCGGCGCGGATATCCTGAAGGGTTACGGACATGCCTGTTGCCAGAGGGGGGTGCTCGCTCATGCCGGACATCGCCTCATTGTCTCAACAGGGTCATCAGACGGCCGAATTCGGCGCGCGGCTCGTCGTCGCCGCAAAGCCGCAGGCAGTTCCAGGCGGTCGCCTGGTTGCTGGTCACCACCGGACGGCCGATCGCCTCTTCCATGCCGACGACGGCAAGTGCGGCCCGCAGCGCCGTGCAGGAGACGAACAGCGCGTCCGCTTGCGCATCAGTCGCCTCGCGCGCCAGATCGACCAGCGTGGCCGGTGCAATCCGCGCCATCTCGCGGTCGTCGTCGAAGCCGAGACAGGTGAAGCTGGCGATCTCGAAACCGTGCGCCGCGAAATAGGCGGCCATCGGCCGGCTGGTCTCGACAGTATAAGGAGTGAGAATACTGATCGTCCTGGCGCCCAGCGCCTTCAAGCCGCGCACCCCTGCCATCGGCGGCGTAACCACGGGTACGCCGGGCTTGGCCGCCTGCACCGCCGCCTCGATCTCGGCATCGCCGATGACGACCGAGGCCGAGGTGCAGGAATAGCAGACCGCGTCGAGCGGCTCATCAGGCAGGATGAGCGCGGCGCCCGCCGTCAGCGACGGCTGCATCTTGCGCAAATTGTCCGGCGTCGTCGGATTGGCATAGGGGATGCGCGCGACATAGACGCCGATCCGGTCGCCTGCCACCATGCGGCGAAAATCCGGTTCGGTCGTATGGTCGGTGGCAAGGATGATCAGGCCGACGCGCTTTTCCAGCGGACGCGCGTCGAGCGCCGGCCGTGTCGAGTGCAAGCGGATGTCGACTGGAGCGGTCACCACGCGCTCCTTGCCAGCGGTTTGGTCGAAGGAACTGTCATTTTTCAATGCGCCCGTAGCGGCGTTCCAGCCAGCGCAGCAGCACGACCGAGAACAGGCTGATGACGAGGAAGAAGGCGCCGACCAAGGTCATCGGCTCGACATAGCGGTAATAGGTGTTGGCGACGCTCTTGGCCTGGTTCATCAGTTCCAGCACGGTGATCGCCGAAAGCAGCGGCGTCTCCTTGAACATGGCGATAAAATAGTTGGCAAGCGCCGGGATCATCGGCGGGATAGCCTGCGGCATGATGATGTGGGTCCAGGTCTGCCTGGCGTTGAGATTGCAGGCCTTGGCGGCTTCCCACTGGCCGCGCGGCACATTGTCGATGCCGGCGCGATAGACCTCGGCCGTGTAGGTGCCGTAATGCAGCCCGAGGCCGATGACGCCCGCCACCAGCGGCGGCAGCAGGATACCGATGTCCGGCAGCACGTAGAAGATGAAATAGAGCTGCACCAAGAGCGGCGTGCCGCGGATGAACTCGGCAAGGAAGCCGACGCTGCGCGACAAGCCCTTGTTCGGCGAGCGCCGCGCCAGCGCGATAGCCAAGCCGACCATCGCTGCCAGAACCGAGCCGAGCAGCGTCGCCAGGATGGTGATCTTCACGCCCTCGATCAGGGTCGGCATGATCTCCCAGACGAAATTCCAATCCCACTCCATTACGAGGCCCGATCCATCAGACGCGCACCCCGTCGAGGCCGCGCGCCATGCGGCGTTCCAGCGAACGCACACCCCAGGAAATGATCAGCGCAAGGGCGAAATAGATGACGAGAATGGTGGTGAACGGCACCAGCGTGTTGCCGGTCTGCGAGCGTACCACCTGGGCCTGGAAGGTCAGGTCGGTGAGCGAGATCAGCGAAACGACGGCGGTGGCCTTGAGCAATTCGATGGCGTTGTTGCCGAAGGTCGGCAGCATCACAAGCAGCGCCTGCGGCAGGATGACATGGCGCATGGCTTGCCAGCGGCCGAGATTGACCGCGATGCAGGCCTCGTACTGTTCGCGGCCGATCGACTGGACGGCGCCGCGCACCACCTCCGCGCCATAGGCGCCGACATTGAGGCCAAGCGCCAGCACGCCGGCCTGCAGCGGCGTCAGCGAAATGCCGATGAAGGGCAGCACGAAATAGGCCCAGAACAGCTGCACGAAGATCGAGGTGCCGCGGAAGAATTCGATATAGGCGGTGGCCAGCGCCCGAATGGCGAAAAAATGCGACAGCCGCCCCAGCCCGGCGAGAAAGGCCATGATCAGGGCAAGCACCGACCCCATCAGCGTCAGCTCGATGGTAACAAGGGCTCCCTGCAATATCAGGCCGAAATAGCCGGACCATTGGGTCATGAAGTTCGAATTTCCAGCGTTTTACGGTTACAGTCTTGGCATCTTCTCCCCGTTCACGGAGAGAAGATGCCGGCAGGCAGATGAGGGCAGAGCCAATTTGGCAGAACTGGCGCTGCCCCTCATCCGTCACTTCGTGACACCTTCTCCCCGTGAACGGGGAGAAGGAAAAAGGCGCCTATTTTGCCGAGCAGAGCTTGTCGCGGCTCGTCGACATCGCCGCCGCGGCCGAAAAACCGTAGGGCTCGATGATCTTGGCGAATTCGCCGGACTCCTTCAGCTTGGCCAATTCGACGTCATAGGCGTCGCGTAGCGCCTCATCGCCCTTCTTGAACGCCGCGCCGTCGCAATAGACCGGCGCGCCGACCACCGGGGCGACGACTTCGAGGTTCGGATCGTTGGCCTTCTTGACCAGATCGTTGATCGACAGCACCGGCAGCGAATAGGCGTCGATGCGGCCGTCCTGCAGCATCTTCAGGCCGCTCTGGCCATCCGGCACGACGATGACGCGGTCACGCGGCACGCCGGCAGTGAGCGCCAGCTTCTCCTCGGTGCCGCCGCCCGGCGCCCCGATCGTTGCGGTGGCATCCTTGGCGACATCCTCATAGCTCTTGAAGCCCTTCGGGTTGCCCTTCTTGACCAGCATTGCCTCGGCGTCGCACAGCACCGGCTCCGAATAAGCGACCGCCGCGCAGCGCTCCGGTTTCATGAACAGGCCGGCGGTGACGACGTCGAAACGGCCGGCCTGCAGGCCAGGGATCATCGCGCCATATTCCGAAATCGAGGCGACGATGTCGTTGACACCAAGACGCTTGAAGATTTCACGGGCCACATCGGGTGCCGCACCCGAAACCTTGCCGTCGGCCGCAACCGCCGTATAGGGCGGCTCGTTGGCGATGGCGACACGGGCGAAGCCCTGTGCCTTGAGTTCTTCGAGCTTGCTGTCGTCGGCCGATCCCGCGGTCGAAGCGGCCAGGATTGCGGTCAGCGCAACACCGGCGACGCCGGCCAGAATGCCAAGTTTCTTCATTGTTCCCAACTCCTTGTTTCTCTTTTGGTTTGGTCGTTCCACGGGACGGCTTCGCCGCCCTGGGAGGACGGCGCTGCCGCCCGGGGCATGGCAGTCAGACGCGATGTCCGGCCGCGATGATCTTCTTCAGGAAAGCTTGCGTACGCTCCTGCTTGGGGTTGCGGAAAATCTCGTCCGGCTTGCCTTCCTCGACGATCTTGCCGCGGTCGAAGAACAGAACCCGGTCGGCGAAATCATGGGCAAAACCCATTTCGTGGGTGACCAGCAGCATGGTCATGTCGGTCTCCGAGCACAGCCGCCACAACACGTTCAGCACCTCCTCGACCAGTTCCGGATCGAGCGCCGATGTCACCTCGTCGAACAGCATGATCCTGGGCTGCAGCGCCAAGGCGCGAGCGATGGCAACGCGCTGCTTCTGCCCGCCGGAAAGCTGCGCCGGCATCGCTTTGGCCTTGTCGGCCATGCCGACCATGTCGAGCAGTTCCATCGCCCGTTTTTCGGCGGCGGCGCGCGGCATGCCCTTGGTCAGGATCGGCGCCAGCGTGACGTTGTCGATGACGCTCTTGTGCGGAAACAGGTTGAACAGTTGGAAGACCATGCCGATCTTCTGGCGCATTCTTGCCAGATGCCGTTCGTCGGCGGGCAGCAACTGGCCGTTGCGCTCCATGTGGTAAAGCTGCTCGCCGTCGATCTGGATGTGGCCGCTGTCGATCCTCTCCAGCGTCATCAGGATGCGCAGGATCGTCGTCTTGCCGGAGCCGGATGGGCCGATCAGCGCCAGCTTCTCGCGCGGCATGACCTGCATCGACAGTCCGTCCAGCACCTTGAAGGTACCGAAGCTTTTCGAAATGGCGTCGATCTTGATGATGGGCGCGGACAAAGAATTCCCCCGTGCTGGAGAAGCTGTGCCTTAACGATGCTGAACGCGCCAAATCATGTCAATCAGGAAAATAAACTCATGACAATGTTTCTGACTCCGCAGAATTTCGCGGCAATGTCTGCCTAGATCGCCAGCAGCAGATGCTCCGGGTCGCCGAGCAGAAGCTTGGTGACAACACTGAGGCCGGCGCGCAGTTCCCCCTCGGTGGTCGAGCCCAGCGAGATGCGCACTGCCGGCTGCCAGGGCGCCGCCGAAATGCGAAACGATGTGCCTGGTGCGATCGCCACGCCCTGCAGGCGGGCCTGTGAGACGAAGCCCTCCTCGGCGCGGTCGCCGGGCAGTTCCAGCCACAGATGCAGCCCGTCACGATGGACGCGGTAGTCGACCCCGGCAAGCACCTGGGCGGCAATCTCCTGCCGCCGCCGCAGCGCCGACCGTTGCCAGCGGACGAGTTCCATCGCCGTGCCGTCGGTCACCCATTTTGTCGCGATCTCCGCCACCATCGGCGTCGCCATCCAGTTGGAGACGAGATGCCGGTTGGCGACGGCAGCGACATAGCGGTCGGGCGCCGCGAGATAACCGATGCGCAGGCCTGGCAGCACGATCTTGGTGAAGGAGGTGACGTAGAGCGTGCGCTCGGGCGCGAAGGCGGCGACCGGCGGCGGACGCCCCTCGACCAGCGGCCCGAGCACGTCGTTCTCGATGATGGCGATGTCGTGCCGGCGCGCCACCGCAGCGATCTGCTCGCGCCGCGCGGCATTCATCAATGTTGCAGTCGGATTGATCACCGAGGGCTGCACGAACACGGCGCGGATGTCGGAAAGCCGGCACGCCTCGTCGAGCGCCTCCGGGATCAGGCCGTTGTCGTCGATCGGCAGGCCCTCGAGGTTGAAGCCGAGATAGCGCGCCAGCGGGATCAGCGTGTGATGGCCGATCGCCTCGGTGGCGACGGTCGAACCCGGCGGCGCCACGCTCATCAGCGCCACCGTCATGCCGGCCGTGGCGCCGTTGGTCAGGCTGACATTCTGCGCCGACACGTCGAGACCGCACAGCCGCAGCCATTCGACCGCCACTGCACGGTGGCGCGGAAACACCATGTTCGGCCGGAACGACAGCGCCGAGGTCGACGGCAGGTTCTCGGCGAGCCAGCCCAGCGCCTGCTTCAGCCTCTCCAGATGCATCGGCTCGCAGACCGGCTTCAGGATCGACAGATCGATGACCTCGCCAAGGCGCTCCGGCAGATAGGGCGGCTCCGGCTCGCGTCGCTGCGTCTGCACGAAGCTGCCGCGGCCGATCTCGCCGGAGACCAGGCCCCGGCGGATCAGTTCCTCATAGGCGCGGCTGACTGTCTGCACCGAAAGCTTCAAATCGTCGGCCAGCCGGCGATGCGTCGGCAACCGCGCGCCGTTGGCCAGCCGTCCGTCATGAATGGCGCGCGCGAACTGGTCGGCGAGCGATTGATAGGCCGGCCGCCGGATAAGCGCGGGATCTGGACGCCACAATGTCATGACATATTAGAGATCGAAATCAGTGCAATTGACAATCGAAATAATGCGCCGTCATGGTGTAGCGGAAAAAAGTGGACGCTTATGGCCGCATTGAAACTGGATCAGATCGACCTGAAAATCCTCGACGCGGTTCAGCGCGACGGGCGCATCACCAAGCTGGCGCTCGCCGACAAGGTCGGCCTGTCGCCGACGCCGTGCTGGATGCGGTTGCGCAAGCTGGAAAAGGCCGGCATCGTCTCCGGCTATCACGCCAGGGTTGCAATGCGCGCCGTCGCGCCGGTCGCCACCGTCCTGATGGAGGTGACGCTGGCCAGCCACCGCCAGGCCGATTTCGACCGTTTCGAGCGCGTCATACGCGACGTCCCCGAAATCGTCGCCTGCTGGTCGGTGGGCGGCGGCGTCGACTATCTGCTGAAAGTGATGGCGCGCGACATCGACGCCTACCAGCGGCTGGTCGACGCCCTGCTCGAACGCGAGATCGGCATCGACCGCTACTTCACCTACATCGTCACCAAGACGGTGAAGGAGGAGGTCGCCTTGCCGGTGGCGGATCTGTTGCCGACGCCGTCGTGAGGTCTGAGCAAATCGCAAAGAGTCCCCTCATCCGGCCGCTTCGCGGCCACCTTCTCCCCGGCGGGGAGAAGAGAAAGGTGCCGGCGCTGCGATCTCCTCTCCCCTCGGGGGGAGAGGTCGGATTGCCCCGAATTGCCCTTTGCAATTCTTTTGGCAATCCGGGTGAGGGGGCACTTCCTCGATGAGATAGCCCAGCCTATAAGCTGAACAGATTGTCTGCCCGAGCAGCCCAATAGAGACAATCTCTCTACGCGTGCGCTCCGAAACAGCCTCTCTGTCTGCGCCGCGCGCATAGTCTCTCCGCATCACTCCGAAACCGGGAGACCTCGAACATGTCCGCGCATTTTGCCCGCCCACAACGCCACGAAGCGCTTGACCGGCTCGCCGACCGCCGGCTGCTGCGCCAACTCGCCTATGTCGACGGCCACTGGACGGCGAGTGAAGCCGCCGAGAGTTTTGGGGTGGCCGACCCTGCTACAGGCGCCACCGTTGCCTGGGTTGCCGCGCTCGATGCCAGGCAGACGAGCAAGGCGATCGACGCGGCGTCGCGCGCCTTTCCCGCCTGGCGGGCGGCTCTCCCACAGGAACGCGCAAGAATCCTGCGAAAATGGTTCGATCTGATCATCGCCGCCAAGGACGATCTGGCGCTGTTGATGACGCTCGAACAGGGCAAGCCTCTCAAGGAATCGCTTGGCGAGATCGACTACGCCGCCTCCTTCGTCGAATGGTACGCCGAGGAGGCAAAGCGCCTCAACGCCGAAAGCGTCACCAGCCATTTGCCAAACGCCGAGATGATGGTGCGGCGCGAACCGCTCGGCGTCGTCGGCGTCGTCACGCCGTGGAATTTTCCGGCGGCCATGCTGACCCGCAAGGCTGCGGCCGCGCTTGCCGCCGGCTGCACCATCGTCGCGCATCCTTCGTCGGAAACGCCGTTGTCGGCACTGGCGCTGGCCGAACTCGGCGAACGCGCCGGCCTGCCGGCTGGCGTCTTTAACGTACTCACCGGCAAGGCTTCGACCATCGTTGGGCTGATGTGTGAAGATCCGCGCGTCCGCGCCATGAGCTTCACCGGCTCGACCGAGATCGGCAGGCTGATCGCCGCGCAAAGTGCGCCGACGATGAAGCGGCTGGTCATGGAGCTTGGCGGCCATGCGCCGCTGATCGTGTTTGCCGACGCCGATTTCGACAAGGCGGTGACCATCGCCGTCGACGCCAAATTCGCCACTTCCGGCCAGGATTGCCTCGCCGCCAACCGCATCTATGTCCAGCGTCCGATCTACGATCGTTTCTGCGCCGCTTTCGCCAGGCGCATCGAGGCGCTGCGGATCGGCAATGGCCTGGCCGGAGACACCGACATCGGGCCGTTGATGCATGAGCGCGGTGTCAAGAAGGTCGAGGAGCAAGTCGCCGATGCGCTCGCCCATGGCGCGCGCTGCCTCACCGGCGGCGGCAGACATCCGGCCGGGCCGCTGTTCTACCGGCCGACCCTGCTCGCCGATGTCACCGACGATGCGCTGATCATGCGCGAGGAAACTTTTGGTCCGGTCGCCGCGGTGACGACCTTCGACAGCGAAGACGAGGTCATCGCCCGCGCCAACGCCACCGAATTCGGGCTCGTCGCCTATGTCGTCACCGAGAACGGCGGCCGCCAATTGCGCATGGGCCGCGCGCTCGACTACGGTATGGTCGCCATCAACCGCGTCAAGATCACCGGCGCGCCGATCCCGTTCGGCGGCGTCAAACAGTCCGGCATCGGTCGCGAGGGCTCGCGCCACGGGCTCGAAGCCTTTACCGATCTTAAATATCTCTGCCTGGACGTGGCGTAAGGTGTATCGACATTCAGGTGATGCCGGTCTGCAAATGGCGGCGTCCTGCGCTTCCGGTGCTCCGTATGAAAAGTACGCTCCGCTCCGGTTCTCGGAAGCCACTTCGACTCGGCCTAGCCTGAATCTCGACACACCTTAGGCCGCGTCGGGACCATCTTTCACCAAGGAATTAAAAAAATGCTCGACCAGTCCAACGAACTCGCCGCCTGGGACCGCGACCACTTCTTCCACCCCTCGACCCATATGGGCACGCATGCACGGGGTGAATCGCCGACCCGCGTCATCGCCGGCGGCGAAGGCGTCACCATCTGGGACAATAACGGCCGCAAGAGCATCGATGCCTTCGCCGGGCTCTATTGCGTCAATGTCGGCTATGGCCGCCAGAAGATATCAGACGCCATCGCCGCCCAGGCCAGGAACCTTGCCTATTACCACGCCTATGTCGGCCACGGCACCGAGGCGTCGATCACCCTTTCCAAGATGATCATCGACCGCGCCCCGCAAGGCATGTCGAGGGTCTATTTCGGCCTCTCCGGTTCCGACGCCAACGAAACCAACATCAAGCTGATCTGGTACTGCAACAACGTGCTCGGCCGTCCCGAGAAGAAGAAGATCATCTCACGCTGGCGCGGCTATCACGGCTCCGGAGTCATGACCGGATCGCTGACCGGGCTCGACCTGTTCCACAACGCCTTCGACCTGCCGCGCGCGCCGATCCTGCACACCGAAGCGCCCTACTATTTCCGCCGCGCCGACCGCTCGATGAACGAGGAACAGTTTTCCCAACACTGTGCCGACAAGCTCGAAGAGATGATCCTGGCCGAGGGCCCGGACACGGTCGCCGCCTTCATCGGCGAGCCGATCCTCGGCACCGGCGGCATCGTGCCGCCGCCCGCTCTGTACTGGGAAAAGATCCAGGCGGTTCTGAACAAATATGATGTGCTGCTGGTCGCCGACGAAGTGGTCACCGGCTTCGGCCGGCTGGGCACCATGTTCGGCTCCGACCATTACGGCATCAAACCCGACCTGATCACCATCGCCAAGGGCCTGACCTCGGCCTATGCGCCGCTGTCGGGCGTCATCGTCTCGGATAAGGTCTGGCAGGTGCTGGTCCAGGGCTCCGACAAACTCGGCAGCTTGGGCCATGGCTGGACCTATTCGGCGCATCCGATCTGCGTTGCCGCCGGTGTCGCCAACCTGGAACTGATCGACGAGATGGACCTGGTGACCAACGCCGGTGAGACCGGCGCCTATTTCCGCGCCGAACTGGCGAAAGCCGTCGGCGGCCACAAGAATGTCGGCGAGGTGCGCGGCGACGGCATGCTGGCGGCAATCGAATTCGTCGCCGACCGGGACGACCGCGTGTTCTTCGATGCCGCGCAAAAAATCGGGCCTCAGGTCGCGACCGCGCTTGCCGAGCTTGGCGTCATCGGCCGCGCCATGCCGCAAGGCGACATTCTCGGCTTTGCGCCGCCGCTATGCCTCACCCGCGAAGAGGCCGACATCGTCGTGTCGAAGACGGCCGATGCGGTGAATGGCGTGTTTGCCAGCATCTAATTATCGACCTTGGTGCCGCCGCTCATCCGCCTGCCGGCACCTTCTCCCCGTGAACGACGGGGAGAAGGGACAAGCTCCAGCGCTGGCGACCCCCCTCTCCCCGTTGTTCACGGGGAGAGGGTAAGGGTGAGGGGCAGCGCCAACCTGGAATATCTGGAAGCAACATCAATGACCTCCAAAGCGCTCCCCGCCACCATGGCCGCCGTGCTTCTGACCGGTCACGGCGGGCCGGAAAAGCTTGTCTATCGCACCGATGTGAAAGTGCCCTCTCCCGCCCCCGGCGAGGTTCTGGTCAAGGTCACGGCGTGCGGCATGAACAACACCGATGTCTGGGTGCGCCAGGGCGCCTACGGCACGGAAGAAGATGCTGCCGCCGTGTCGACCTGGCGGCGTCAGGGCAATACGCTGACCTTCCCGCGAATCCAGGGCACCGACACCGTCGGCAACATCGTTGCCGTCGGCGAGGGTGTTTCTTCGGCCCGCATCGGCGAGCGGGTGATGGTCGATTTCTCCATCTACAACCGCGACGATGATTCACTCGCCGACATCGACTATATGGGCCATGGCCGCGACGGCGGCTATGCCGAGTTCCAGACCGTGCCGGCCGAGAATGCCCATGTCGTCGCCACCGACCTGACCGACGTCGAGCTCGCCACCTTCTGCTGCGCTTACCTTACCGGCGAACAGATGCTCGAACGCGTCGCATTGAAGGCCGGCGAGCGCGTGCTGGTCACCGGCGCCTCGGGCGGCGTCGGCTCCGGTATCGTGCAGTTGGCGCGGGCGCGCGGCGCCATCCCCTATGCCGTCGTCGGCAAGGGCAAGGAACAGGCGGTGCTCGCCATCGGCGCCGAGGCGGTGATCACCCGTGGCGTCGCCGATCTGCCCGCCGCCGTCAACGACGCAACCGGCGGCCAGCCGATCGACGTGGTTGCCGACCTCGTCGGCGGTGCGATCTTCAACGACCTGTTGCGCATCCTTCGGCCCGAGGGTCGCTACACCACCGCCGGCGCGATTGCCGGCCCGGTCGTGCAACTCGATCTGCGCACCATGTACCTCAAGCAATTGCAGCTGCACGGCTCCAGCCAGGGTACGCGACACGATTTCCGTCGTATCGTCCGCTACATCGAGGAGAAGAAGATCCGGCCGCTGGTCGGCGGTGTCTACAAGCTGTCCGATTTCCACCGTGCCCAGGCGGATTTCATTGCCAAGGATTTTGTCGGCAAACTGGTGGTCGTTCCGGATGCCGTTGCGGATCGCCGATAAGATGAAGCACGTAGTCTCTGCATAGAGAATTTGGTTGTTTGACTGAGCCTGAAAAGGCCGTGGGTGGTCGCTGCCCGACCAGACTGCAGCCGATCTCCAACGCTGGCGATTGGCATAAGCCTTCGCATTCCAGCTAGTTTCCGTCCATAATGCTGCGGCTCAGAATAAAAGCGCTCTGTAGCGATCCTTCGCGCCCCCTCTGTCCTGCCGGACATCTCCCCCACTTGGGGGCAGATTGGCAGTTTCGCGGACAGCGTCCCTATTGCAAGGTTGATGGTTGGCGAAATCAGTGATCAAGGCCAATCTCCCTCCTTGTGGGGGAGATGTCCCGGCAGGACAGAGGGGGGCGCTGTCCCTCCACGATCAAAGCGTTCTGCACCGCAGCAGCGCTCCGAGGTAACGGAATGGGTCCCAGGGTCTGCGCGCAAAACCATTCTGATTTGGCCGCACGACGGCAACAAGGATTCCTGAACCTCTCCTGCGGCGTTATAAGTTTTTCGCAATTTTCTTATAACGCCGCTTGCGGTCGACCGTCTTCATGTCAGGCGGCTCCAGTTAGCGGCTCCAGTTATAAGAAAAATTCGGTTCTCTTATAACGGCATGATCTCGAGCGACGGGCGCCACTACAGGACCTGCTTGACCGCGGCTTCAAGCGATCTTTCAAACGCGTCGATCACCTCATCGACCTGGGGCTCGGTGATAATCAGCGGCGGGCAGAAGGCCAGTGCATCGCCCATGTTGCGCGAGATGACGCCGTTCTGCTGCATGAAACCGTTGACGAGCCCGCCCAGTGCGCCGGCCGTCTCCCACGGCGTCTTGTTCGCCTTGTCGCCGACCAGTTCGACCGCCGCGATCAGGCCGACGCCGCGCACCTCGCCGACAAGCGGGTGCGAAGCGAGCTTGCGCAGCCGCTTCTGCATATGCGCGCCGACCGTGCGCGCATTGCCGACGAGATCACGCTCCTCGATCAGCTTCAGGTTCTCCAGCGCGACCGCCGCCGCAACGGGATGGCCGCCGCCGGTGAAGCCGTGGCCGAAGGTGCCGATGCGATTGCTTTCGTCGGCAATCGGCTCGAAAACCTTCTCATTGATCAGCAAGGCCGAGATCGGCAGGTAGGACGAAGAGATCTGCTTCGACAGCACCATGATGTCGGGCCTGATGCCGAAGGTCTGCGAGCCGAACATTTCGCCGGTTCGGCCAAAGCCGCAGATCACCTCGTCGGCGACGAGCAGGATGTCGTATTTCGACAGCACCGCCTGGATCTTCTCCCAGTAGCCTGCCGGCGGCACGATGACGCCGCCGGCGCCCATGATCGGCTCGCCGAAGAAGGCAGCGACGGTTTCCGGTCCTTCGGCCAGGATCAGCTTTTCCAGATCGTCGGCAAGCCGGCTCGAAAACTCTCCTTCGCTCTCATTTGGCAGCGCCTCGCGCCAGTGGTGCGGCGTCGAGGTGTGCAGCACATTGGCGATCGGCAGGTCGAAGGAATTGTGGTTGTTGGGCAGCCCGGTCAGGCTCGCCGAGGCAATGGTGACGCCGTGATAGCCGCGAATGCGGCTGATGATCTTCTTGCGCGCCGGCTGGCCGAGCGCATTCGACCGGTACCAGATCATCTTCATGGCCGTATCGTTGGCCTCGGAGCCGGAATTGGTGAAATACGCCTTGCTCATCGGCACCGGCGCCATCTGCACCAGCTTCTCGGCGAGATCGATCAGCGGCGAATGCGATTTGGAGCCGAAGTCGTGATAGTAAGGCAACTTGGACATCTGGCGCACCGCAGCGTCGACCAGCCGCTTCTCGGAGAAGCCGACCGCGACGCTCCAAAGCCCGGCCATCGCCTCGATATAGCGGTTGCCGGCGAGATCCTCGACATAGATGCCGTCGCCCTTCTCGATGACCAGTGGCCCTGCTTCCTCGTGCTTGCGGGCATTGGTATAGCCGTGCATGTGGTAGCTGATGTCGCGGGCTTCGGGAGAATTCGGTCGAGCGTCCATGATGGCTCCTGTCCTGCATGCCGGGACGTGCGTCCTGCCGCCGTTCGGCGCGCGCATCGGCCTCTGGATTAATGCTGTTTGCTGCATCCGTTTCTTGTAAGGGTGTCAAGCCCTTTTGGAAGGGCAGGCGGATGGACGGAAGACATGCAGAATTTCAGCTTCGAGGCTGCTGAACGCGAGAACCTGCGCCAAGCCGGCGGTGCGCGTGGCCAAGACTTGATTCCCGAACAGGTCACCAGCAGGCACAACAACAAGGCTGAGGTGGCCTGATCGTGGACCATGTCGACTGCATCGTCGCCGGCGCCGGCGTCATCGGCCTCGCGATCGCGCGAGAGACGGCGCGGCGCGGCATGGACACCCTGATCCTCGAGGCCGAGAACGCGATCGGCACCGGGACCAGTTCGCGCAATTCCGAGGTCATCCATGCCGGCATCTACTATCCGGCCGGATCGCTGAAGGCCCGGCTCTGCGTGGCAGGCCGCGAAAGGCTCTACCGTTATTGCGAGGAGCGGGCGGTGCCGCATGCGCGCTGCGGCAAGCTCATCGTCGCCACAAATGCCGAACAGGAGCCGGTGCTCGCTTCGATCCTGGCCAACGCCGCTGCTTGCGGCGCGGGCGATTTGACGTCCTTGACCGCAGCAGAGGCGCGCAGGCTGGAACCCAAGCTGCGCGGCACGGCCGCGCTGCTGTCACCCGCCACCGGCATCATCGACAGCCATGCGCTGATGCTTGCACTGCTGGGCGACGCCGAGGAGCACGGGGCGGCGCTCAGCCTCAACACCCGCATCGTCTCGGGCCGCATCGAGGGCGAGCGCATCGTGCTCGACACGGTCGACAGCACCAGCGGCGAGCGCTTTGAAATCGCCACCAAGCGCTTCATCAACGCCGCCGGGCTTGGCGCCGCGGCACTTGCCGGCTCGCTTGACGGGCTCGACCGGCAATTCGTGCCAGAACTTCGCTACGCCAAGGGCAATTACTTTTCGGTCGCCGGCCGGGCGCCGTTCTCGCGGCTGGTCTATCCCGTGCCCGAACCCGGCGGGCTCGGCGTCCATCTGACGCTCGACCTCGACGGCGTCGCCCGCTTCGGGCCTGACGTCGAATGGACCGATCAACTCGACTATCGCGTCGATCCAATACGTGGCGAGCGCTTCTACGACGAGATCCGCAAATACTGGCCGGACCTGGCCGATGGCAGCCTGCGGCCGGCCTATAGCGGCATCCGGCCGAAGCTCTCCGGTCCCGGCGAAGCCAATGCCGACTTCGTCATCCAGGACGCGGCGGTGCATGGCGTGGAGGGCCTGGTCAATCTGTTCGGCATCGAGAGCCCCGGCCTGACCTCAAGCCTGGCGATCGCCGACCATGTCGCCCAGCGCCTCGCGCCGAAGGCGGCTAGCCGAGGGCGACCCGCGCGAGCGCGCCCGCTGCCAAAGGCATAATCCAAACGCCCGTAAGCCATCCATAAGCCGGGATCGCGGAACCTCGGTCCGACGATCACCGGGACCATCGATATGAAGATCCGTTTCGAAGCCATACCGAACCCAAGCTGCCGGTTCGAGATCTGGGACAATGAGACCGGCGAGCCCGTCGTCCATCACGATCGGCTGCTGACTTTCGCCTCGGCGAAGTCGGCGGCAAGGATCGCCGACTTCCTCAACGACAGCCGCAGCCACCGGCGCCGCGCCCGCACCGCCGAATGGCGCGTTGCGGATCGCGATCTCGGCTGGGGAGGATGATCGCCAGGCTGCTCCACCTTGCGATCAGCATGGCGGAGCTTGCGGCTCGTCTTCCAACGAAACTTGGCGCAGGATCGAACGCTTTGCTACCGAGCGTCGGAGGAGTTTCGCCATGACCGATGAAGCAAGCCGCGAGCCGGCGCGTGATCCCCAGGATCTGGAGCGTCTGCTGATCTCCCGGCAGTGGGTGGGAGACATCGACGGCATGGCCGCGCTTTTTGAGCCGCATGCCGTCGTCGACAGCGGTGACGGGCGACTGACGCGTGGCCGCGAAGCGATCCGGGCACTCTTCGCCGACATCACCGCAACGGGCCGAAAATATGCCGCCGGAAATCAGGCTCCGGCTGTTGTCAGCGGAGATTTGGCACTGACGTCAACCCATCTTCCCGATGGCACCGTAACCGCCGAGGTCGCCCGCCGCCAGGGCGACGGGACATGGCTGTGGGTCATCGATCGATTCTCCGTAGCGTAGCGTCGGCCCGGATGATCCCGGAAATCGATTTTCGCTGGGAATCATGCGCAAACCAAGTGCTCGCGCGTCCGGGCGTGCGGCCCTGTAGCGCAAAGGAGTGACTCCAGTACGGTTGTGGATTCGAAGTTCCTGAACGCCGATGCCGTCGATCGAGCAGGAACTTCAAATCTGTTTATGATGCATCAGTGCGCCGTCTGAGAATGGTCGCCGCCCGGCTGCGAAATGCCGCCCAGCGCTTCGCCGGCCCAGGCGGGCTCGCCGTTCGTGGCGAGGTCGCCGAGCGAGACAATGCCAACCAACCGCCGGTCGCGGCTGATCACCGGCATTCGCCGCAGTTTGAGATCGCGCATATTCTGAAGGACATCGCCGACTTCCTGGTCGTCAAAGCAGCACTGTACCTCCGCGCTCATCACATCCCTGATCTTGGTGTCGGGACCTCTACCCTCCGCGATGCCACGGACGGCAATGTCGCGGTCCGTGATCATGCCGACCAGCCGCTCATTCTCACCCACGGGCAGAACACCGGCGTCAAGATCGGCCATGGCTCGTGCGGCATCCCGCAAGGACTGGTCCGGACTGGCGACCTGAACTTTCCGTGTCATGCACTCGCTGATTCTCATGGCTTTCTCCTTGAGCTGCAGCGCCCCGCCGATCCTGTGATGAAGGTGTGATCAGGGGAGAATGAACGCCTGTCGGAATCGTTCTATCTTTCGACCGCTCGCGCCAGGATAGGCTCCGCCATGGCCATATCCGTGACGGACGGGAACCATAATCCGGGACAATGGTTGTGTGGTCACCAGGTGATCCTCCTCGAGCAAAACGGAAAACGGAAGGAACGATCATGCGCATATTGACGACAATTGCCGCCCTTTCGGGATTGGCCCTGGCGCAGCCGATCCACGCGCAATCCACCGACCCGCAGCTTCCCCAAATCGCACCCCCGGCTCCGGAAGCCCTGCCCGATCCAAGCTTGCCCAACCAAACGCCTGACCAGGCCCTGCCTGACCAAGCCCTGCCGGATCAAGGTTTCACCGACCAGAATTTTACTGGCATTGCCATTGTCGCCCTCGAGGATTTGCCGCCGGAACTCAAGACGCAAGCCGAGGCCGTGATCACCCAGACCAGCGTTGAAGATCTGCTTACTCTGCAGAGCTCGATCGATGCCTCGCCACAGGCAGCATCGGTGCTGGCGGCGAACGGGCTGGATTCGTCGCAGGTTGTTGCCGCCAACATCGACGGCGACGGCATGCTGACTCTGATCATCCAGACAACCACGTGATTGGCGGGCACGTGATTGGCGGGCACCTGATCGGTGGTCCGGGCGTGGCGGGCCGGAGCACTGGGCTTCGGCCCTGAAACCCGGTACAGCGGAGCAGCGTCATGGTCGAAGCCGCAGTTCGCAACTTCACCATCAACTTCGGACCGCAGCATCCCTCTGCTCACGGCGTGCTGCGCCTGGTGCTCGAACTGGACGGCGAGGTCGTCGATCGCGCCGATCCCCATATCGGCCTGCTCCACCGCGGCACCGAAAAACTGATCGAGTACAAGAACTATCTGCAGGCTCTGCCCTATTTCGACCGGCTCGACTATGTCGCGCCGATGAACCAGGAGCATGCGTTCTGCATCGCCGCCGAGAAGTTGTTGGAAATCTCGGTCCCGAAGCGAGGACAGCTCATCCGTGTTCTGTTTTGCGAAATCGGCCGGCTCTTGTCGCATCTCCTCAACGTCACGACACAGGCCATGGATATCGGCGCGCTGACGCCCCCGCTCTGGGGTTTTGCCGAGCGCGAGAAGCTGATGGTGTTTTACGAGCGCGCCTCCGGCGCCCGCATGCATGCGAATTATTTCAGGGTCGGTGGCGTGCACCAGGACCTGCCTCCGAAGCTCCTGGACGACATCTGGGCTTTCTGCGATCCGTTCCTCAAGGTTTGCGGCAACCTCGACGAGTTGCTCACCGAAAACCGTATCTTCAAGCAGCGCAACGTCGATGTCGGCGTGATCGGCCTCGACGACGCCTGGGCCTGGGGCTTCTCCGGCCCCATGGTGCGCGGGTCGGGCGCGGCGTGGGACTTGCGCAAGGCACAGCCATATGAATGCTACCCCGAGATGGATTTCGACATTCCCATCGGCAAGAACGGCGACTGTTACGACCGCTATCTCGTCCGCATGGAGGAAATGCGCCAGTCGGTGCGGATCATGAGGCAATGCCTGGAGAAATTGCGATCGCCCGAAGGCCAAGGGCCGGTGGCAATTCCGAACCAAAAGATCACGCCGCCGCCGCGGGCGACGATGAAACGCTCGATGGAAGCGACCATCCACCATTTCAAACTCTACACGGAGGGTATTCGCGTGCCCGCCGGAGAAGTCTACGCCGCGGTGGAGGCGCCGAAGGGCGAGTTCGGCGTCTATCTGGTTTCGAACGGCGGCAATACTCCCTATCGGTGCAAGATCCGCGCGCCGTCCTTTGCCCATCTGCAGGCGATGGATTTTCTGTCGCGCGGGCACATGCTCGCCGATGTCGCCGCGATCATCGGCTCGCTCGATATCGTGTTCGGCGAGATTGATCGCTGACGAGGCGCGGGGTGTTTCAGATTTCGAGCAGGGCGTAGGGACGGCCGGTCGGCTTCGCCACGTGCATGGCGACGTTGTAGACCGGGGCACCGCCGGGCGTGCGACCTTCATAGATGCCGCGATGCGCGTGGCCATGCACCACGGCGCTGACCTTGAACCGATCGATCGTCTCCGCCAGCCGCGACGAGCCCAGGAACGGAAAAATCTCCAATGGCTCGCCAGCGACCGTCTCGACCACCGGAGCGTAGTGCAGGACGACAAGCGTACGATTGGTGCGAACCTGCCGCATTGCGTTTTCGAGCCGCATCGATTCGCTGACGCTTTCGGCGACCATCGCCTTGATCGCCGGCTCGCCGAAGGAGCCGAGCATGCGTGATCCAAAACCGCCAATGAACCCCTTCACGCCGACAAAGCCGACGTCCTTGATTTCCGTGGTCTGGCCGTCAAGAAGATGGACGCCCGCCTGCCGAAGGATGTGGGCGACGTCCTCGACCGCGCCGGATTCATAGTCATGGTTGCCGAGCACGGCGACGACCGGGATTGCGCAGGCGCGCAAATCCTCCGCAAGGATTTCGGCCTCACGCGGCTTGCCGAGATTGGTGAGGTCGCCAGTGAGCACGAGGACGTCCGCTTCGCGCGAAACTTCGCCGAAGAGATCACGGCAGGAGGCCTGGGCGTCTTCCCGCACATGCAGGTCGCCGATAGCCGCAATCCTCACGGTGCCGCCGTTCCCAACCCTTGCCGTAGCAGCCTCGTTCCTCTCAGCCATCACGAAATTCTCCTGTTCCGCCGACGCCGGCAAAACCCCACTCCTTGACGTCGATCTCGTAGTCGGTCGGCGAAAGCAGGCGCCCGCGGCAGATTTTCATTCGGGGCGTAGGCAACTCCCGCTGCTTGGCGAGCCGGTCAAGCAATTCGTCGAGCAGCCAGGCGGGAACGTGATCGCGCTCGCTCGGATAAATCCAGCGGAAATTGAGAAGCTGCATCAGCAGCACCTCCCAGTGGACTTCGAGGTAGGAAAGCAGCCGGCGCCAATCGATCTGATCCTGCGCCTTGAGGATGGTATGAGCGATGTCGGCGCCGTCGTGGCGGCTTCTGTCCTGGATGAAGCATTTGGACCAGATAAGCTCGGTCGGACCGACGATCCGCACCTGACTGCCCAGCAGCTCGATTTGCCGCGCATGCTCCAGCCACTGATCGCCGACCGGCATGGTGCCGTTCGCCGATGCGAATATGACGTCAAAAAAATGCGTGCTCTTGAAGACCTTTCCAAGCCACCGGTCGTCCACGATCTCGACCGCATAGCCGGCTTGCTTGAAATGCGCCAGAATGCGCGCGTAGTCGCCGGCCTTGCAGAAAATGTCGAGGTCTTTGGTCTGGCGCGTGACGCCCGTATAGGCGCTCACCGCGTAGGTGCCGGCGACAAGAAAGGGGATGTCCGTTGCGGCGAGTTCGCGGATCGCCTCTGTATAAAAGACCTCGGCCTCGGCGTGTTGAAGCGTCGGCGCCGCTTTCGGATCGATCGTCGGAACGGATGCCGGGATGGCGCCTCCCGTTGGAGAATCGTTGGTCATGAAATCGTGGCTCCGAGGCCCAGCAACCTGCAGCTGTCCGTCTTTTAAACAAAGCCGCCGCCGCATGGTTCCGTTGCCGTCATAAAGCGTAAAATGTGATGGCGGAGCCTTTCTCGCCGCTGGTGAGTTGAAGGTGTGAACAAACCAACTGCACGGAGGCGACCATGGAGGACGGGCGCAAGGCGGTACGCGTCAGACTGAGGGGAAGGGTGCAAGGCGTCTCGTTTCGCGTGTGGACACGGACCGAGGCCGAGAGGCTCGGTCTGTCCGGGTGGGTTCGCAATGAGGAGGATGGATCCGTAACGGCACTGATCGTCGGAGCCGAAGGCGCGGTTTCGACCATGTTGGACCGGTTGTGGAAAGGGCCGACCGGAGCGTCGGTCTCCAGCGTGACATCCCAGGACGTCGATGCCGGCCAGGAGCCGAACGGATTCAGGATCATCGGCTAGGAGTGTGTACCGGCTTGAAGGCCAAGCCTCCGCGACGTTGCCTTGCGCGGGAGCAATCGACAGCCAGCGGTTCCGCAACAGGTCAAGGAAAAGGCGCTTGCGGAGGCAGCGGCTGTCATCGAGGATGACGATAGCTCGATCCTCATGGAAAGCCGCGCCGCCATTGCGGAAGCAGTCCATCGTCGCTACACGGCGCCCGCCGACTGAAATCCGCGCATCCCTGTGGTATCGAGCCTATGGTTCGAGCTTCGCCGATGGCGGATCGCCGTCGAAACGGCCTATCCGCTCATCAACGACCGCTGATGCGAGGCGTGGAAATCACTTCGCCGCCCCATCACCCGAACATGCCGGCCCCCAACATAAATGCCGGCAGCGTCAATGCCCGTAGCGTCAGTGCCCGAAGCGTCAGTGCATGAATATTCCTCGCAGCCAGGCGAAGAAACCAAACCTTTCGGACATTGCCGAACGGACGCGAGAGGCAGCCCATCGCGCTCGTATCGAGGCGCCGACATGGCAATGGCAGACGATTTCGTGCAGCTGCCAGTCGGTCAGTTCGAAGAAGCGCTTGGCTTCACCGTAGGTGTCATCTCTCAAGCCTTGCGCGCGAAAGATCGGGTCCTCGAAGGCAACCGTGAGAGGCGAGTCGTTGTAACGCATTTTCTCGCGTATCTCAGGGGACTTGTATTCGGTGCCGGTCAACGCTTCGAGACGTCGATCGGGGTTTTTCTCCAGCAGTTTCGCCCAACGTTCGAGACGCTGGCTTCGAGTCGCTACGAGGTCTGTTGCTTCAGCGTGAACGTCGGCAACGGTATGCAGTTGGTCAAGTGTTTGGTGCTTCACGGCCGCCTCCTATTCAGCAGGTGAGTTCGTCCCACCCTGAAATGGAAATTATGGCGCTCCACGACGCCGGCAAGGCCCTCATGCGCGGACCAATCGATCACTTTTCTGACGGCCCCGTCCGGCCACGAATGCCGATGCCTGCGGGATCATCGGAGGCTCGCGTCGGAACCATAGGCATGCGTGGTCGTTCTGCGTGCGTCAGCCCGAGCGAAAACCGATCGAAACGGGTGGCTTCAAAAATCCCAGCCGACGTCGGTGACCCGCCAAGGCAGAGTGCGAGCGGAAGGAAATCACACCATGGCCATTCTTCCCACTCCCGAACCAACGCCCACTCCCGCGCCCACACCGCCGCCGTTTCCTGAACCGAAGCCGGTGCGTGAGCCGGACCCGGACAGACTTCCCGACGAAGCTCCTGTCCCCAATCCGGATGAGAATGATGCGCCGCTGAAAATCAGTCCCAAAGTTCCCGGGAGTTGACGGAGCGGAGACGCTCGTTCCAGATCGCCCAGATCCCCGCATGGATCCGAGATGGCGTCGGCGCGTTGGCTCACTGAGCGGCCAGCATGCGGGCTGCGTCGCCGTCGTCTCGGTCCTGTCAGTGGTGATCAGGCGCGGAAAATGACGACGGAAATGCTCATCGTCGCGGACATAGCAGGCATCAGATCGAGCGCTGCGGCGAAGCGAACTCGGATGCCTGCCTTAGATGCTGGCGCAGCAGCGCCTCGGCCCATTCGATCTCGCCCGCCTCGACGGCATCGAGGATGGCCAGATGTTCCCGGCAGGACTGCTCGATGCGTTCCGCCGGCAGTTCCTCGAAACCCGCCGACTCCTGCAACCGGCGCAGATTGTTCTGCTGGCGCACCGCATCCGCCAGGAACCGGTTGCCGGAACAGGCCGCAAGCCCTTCGTGAAAGGATGCGTTGATCCGGAACCATTCGTCGCCGCCGATCAGCGTCTTGCCCGTCGACACGATCGCCAGGATGCGCTGGTGAGCGCGGCGGACCGGCGCCAGTTGCTGAGGATCCGCATTGAACATGGGTGACCGCAGCGCCGCGCATTCGACGGCCGTCCGGAATTCATAGCTTTCCCGGTAGGCGTCCTCGCCGACCAGTGTGTCGGCGAAACGCCAGCCATGCCCCGGCAGGCGCTGCACCAGCCCTTCGGCGGCAAAGCGGAGCAAAAGCTTGCGCACGACGCCGCGCGACACCTGATAGCGCGGCATCAGTTCCGCCTCGGACACCTCTTGCGGCAGCTGGCCGAGCGCGCGCTCACGCATCATCCTGCGGTAAAGCTCCTCGAGCGGTGAACTGGGCAGGATATCCTCAGGGTCGAGGTCGGCGACCTCGCGCGCCAATTGCAGCCCCCTCGTCTCGAACGGGCTCAAGATGCCCTGGGCGACCAGCAGCTCCAACGCCGCGCTGATCGGAGAACGCGAGACGCCGAAGGTGCGGGCAAGGTCGGGCACCGAGACGCGGGTTCCAACCGTCCAGCCCGAATCCCTGATCCGCTCCAGGATCCGCCGCGCCAGATCGATCTGCAGCGGACTGGCCGTCTCGCCGCGTGCCGGCCGGTCGATGATCGTTTCATTCATAGGCACTTCCTCAGGCGTTCGCATCTTCGCATTATAGATATGCGCCACGCAGTTCGAACTGGCAATCTATCGAATTTTCCTGCTTTTCATTCAATCAAAATGCATTAGTATCCGAACTCAACGAGTTGAGGCTTCCCTTGATGACAACAGTCGCACCTTTTCCGCTTGTCGAGATCGAAGGAGCGCCGAAAGCGCGCGGCATGGCCTATGGCGAACAGGCGCGCGGTCGCATCGGCGCTTCGGTGGCGCTCTACGCAGGGCAGCTCGACCGGTTCGGCTTCGGGCGGGACGATGTCGCGCGGTTTTCCGAAATCTTCCTGCCTCGCTTGCGGCAACGGGCGCCCGATCTCGTCGAGGAAATGGAAGGGATCGCGTCAGGCGCCAATCTCGACCTGTCGTCGATCGTCCTGGTCAACGCGCGTACCGAAATCCTGCAGCTCGCCCGGCGCGAGAAAGGCATTTCCGACGACGAGCCCGACGGCTGCACGGGCGCTGTGATCTTGCCGGAGGCGACCCGCAACGGCAGGCTCATCCATGGCCAGAACTGGGACTGGAAGGCCGAATGCGCCGAGACCTCGGTGGTGCTGCGCATCCGGCGAACGGACGGGCCGGACCTCCTCACCTTCACCGAAGCCGGCGGACTGGCGCGCAGCGGCTTCAACGCGGCCGGCATCGGCATCACCGCGAACTATCTCGAATCGGACCGCGACTATCGCGAGATCGGAATTCCGCTGCCCTTCATCCGGCGCCGGGCGCTTGAAGCGCAGCATTTCGCGGACGCCATCAAGGTGGTGGCGACGACACCGAAATCCGGCTCCAACAACATGATCCTGAGCACCGCCGAGGGCTTCGCGGTCGATTTCGAATGCGCGCCGGACGAGGCCTTCGCCATCTATCCGGACGACGACATGATCGTCCACGCCAATCACTGGCAGAGCCCGGTGGCGTTGTCGAAGCTGCGCGAAACCGGGCTTCGCGACGTGCCGGACAGTCTCTATCGCGACCAGCGCGTGCGCCGTCGCCTGTCGGCGCGGCATGGGGACGTCACGATCGACGATTTGAAGGAAGCCCTCTTCGACGATTTCGCTTCGCCGTTCAGCGTCTGTCGTCCGCGGATCAGGAAGAAAGGCGGCAATCTCTCGGCGACGGTGGCGATGATCGTCTTCGAACCAGCCGCCGGCGTCATGGAGATCGCACCGTTGCCGGCCGAGAACCGCGAATTCACCCGCTACGAACTTACCCTCGACGACGAGGTCCGCGAGCGCGCCGAGAAGGCGATGCTGGCACGGGGGCGACCTTCGATATCAGCACAGGAGAAACGATGGTCCGCTTTGTCCTGACCCGCATCGCCAGCGCCATACCGACCCTGATCCTGGTGTCGGTTGCGGTCTTCGTGATGATGCGCTTCATCCCGGGTGATCCTGCGACGCTGATGCTGGGAGACCTCGCACAGCCCGGACAGGTCGAAGCCATGCGGCATCAGATGGGGCTCGACCAGCCCGTGGTGGTGCAATATCTGATCTGGGCCGGCAACGTCCTTACAGGCGATTTCGGGCGCTCGATCGGCAGCGGGCAAGAGGTGCTGCCGCTGATCCTCGACCGTTTTGCCGTCTCCTCGATCATCGTCCTCCTGGCCGTGCTTGTCGCCTCCGTCATCGCCGTGCCGGCCGGCATGCTGGCCGCCTGGAGACAGGACAGTCTTGGCGACATCACCGTCGTCGCCACCTCGACCATCCTGCTCTCGATCCCCAGTTTCTGGCTGGGGTTGATGCTGATGCTGATCTTCGGCCTCTATCTCGGCTGGCTGCCGATCGTCGGCTACGTGCCCTTCAGCCGCGACTTCGCGCAAGCCGCTCTCTATGTGATCCTGCCCGTGGTCACCCTGGTGCTCGTCGAGTCCGGCCCGATCGCGCGCATGGCCAGGGCCAGCACGATCGAGGTGGCGCGGCTGGAATACATCACCCATGCGCGGGCAAAGGGACTTTCCGAAAGCGCTGTGATGTGGCGCCATGCTTTCAAGAACGCCTTCGCGCCCACCTTGACCCTGATCGGCTTGGTGCTCGGCAGCCTGCTTTCCAGCATCGTCGTCATCGAGACCGTCTTCACCATTCCCGGCCTCGGCCGGCTGCTGGTCGACGCCATCTATGCCCGCGACTATCCGGTGATTCAGGGAACGATGCTGTTCATCGCCTTCATCTATGTCGTGGTCAACCTTCTCGTCGACCTCGTCTATCCGCTGCTCGATCCGAGGGTCGCCGCATGATCGCCCGTGCGCTCGGCCGGCCCGGCCTGAAATTCAATGCGATCTTCGGGATCGCCGTCACCGGGGCATTGATCCTTCTGGCTGTGTTCGGTCCATGGATCGCCCCCTACGATCCGCTCAAGCTTGATCTGCCGTCGCGCCTCAGCGGGCCGTCGCCCCAGCACCTGCTCGGTGCCGACGAGTTCGGGCGCGACGTGCTCAGCCGCCTCGCCAGCGGCGCGCGGACCAGCGCCTGGATCGCTTTTGCGACAGTCGCCTTCGCCTTGATCCTCGGCATCGTGTTCGGCGTTCTCGCCGGTTTCCTGCGCGGCTGGGTCGATCGCGTCGTCATGATGGTCAACGACGCCTTCCTCGCCTTCCCCGGCCTGCTTCTGGCGCTCGGCCTGATGGCGGTGATCGGCGCCAGCCGCGAGGGTATCATCGTTGCGCTCGGCCTTGCCTACATGCCGATCGTGGTGCGCGTGGTGCGGGCCTCGGTGATGTCCATTCGCGAGCGGGAATATGTCGAGGCCTCGCGGGTGATGGGCAACAGCGAGATCATCACCATGGCGCGGCACGTGCTGCCCAACTGCGTCGCCCCGATCATCGTGCTCGCCACCACCATGTTCGGCTGGATCATCCTGTCGGAAAGCGCGCTGAGCTTTCTTGGACTGGGCGTCCCGCCTCCAGCGCCGAGCTGGGGCAACATGCTGTCGACGGCTCGGCCCTATATCGGCCAGGCGCCGCATCTGATCATCCTGCCGGGTCTCTGCATCTCGATCACGCTGCTCGGCATCAACATGCTGGGCGACGCGGTGCGCGACTGGCTCGACCCGAAAATGTAGGTCCTGGAAACATGCTCGTGCCGACCGCGGACAACAACACGATGCTTTCAGTGCGCAATCTGTCGATCTCGGTCGGGCCATCGGGAAAGCGGATCGTCGACGGGCTGAATTTCGACCTCGCCCCCAGTGACATGCTGGCGCTGGTCGGCGAATCCGGTTCGGGCAAGACGATGGCGGCCCGCTCGATCGTGAGCTTGCTCCCTGCCCCGCTGGTCACGACGCCGGACAGCGGCATCCACTTCGAAGGACAAGAGCTCACCGGCCTCGCTCCAAAGGCGCTGCGCCAGATACGCGGTGCGCGGATCGGCATGGTTTTCCAGGAGCCGATGGTCTCGCTCAATCCCGCCGTCACCATCGGCGAGCAGATGGCGGAGGGTCTGCGCCTGCATAGCGCCATGTCGCGCGCCGAGATAAAGGACCGCTCGCTGGCAATGCTGGAGAGGATCCAGATCAAGGATCCCGGCAAATGCCTTGCGGCCTATCCGCACGAATTCTCCGGCGGCATGCGCCAACGCATCATGCTCGCATCGGTCATGCTGCTCAAGCCGCGCCTGCTGATCGCCGACGAGCCGACCACCGCGCTCGACACGCTGGTGCAGCGCGACGTGCTTGACCTGATGGTCGAGCTGACGCGGGAGAACGGAACCGCCGTCCTGCTGATCAGCCACGACCTCGGCATGGTGTCGCACTATGTGAACAACGTGACGGTGATGTGCGAAGGCAAGGCGGTCGAACAGGGAAGCAGCACCCAAGTGCTTCACGCACCGCAGCACGATTACACGAAGCGGTTGGTGGATGCGCTTCCCAAGCGCAGCGCCGGTGGATCGAGAAAAACCGTCGACGGCCCGCCCCTCGTCGAGATCAGCAATGTCGTCATCGACTATCCGGGCCGTCCCAGGCTGTTTGGGCGCGCGCAGCCGAAGCGCGCCGTCGACGGCGTCGACCTGACCATCCGGCGCGGCGAGACCCTGGCGCTGGTCGGCGCGTCGGGCTCCGGCAAGACGACCCTCGGGCGCGCCATTGTCGGTCTCGTCAGGCCGGCCAGTGGTACGATCTCGTTTCTTGGCACCGCGATTGCAAACGATCGATCCGCTGACGCGCGTGCGCAGCGTCGTGACATGCAGATCGTCTTCCAGGACCCCTATTCGTCGCTCGACCCTCGCCAGTCGATTGCCGAGATCATCACCGAGCCGCTGAAGCTCGACACCGAATTGGACCGCAAGCGGCGGACCGCGCGCATGAATGAGGTCATCGAGGAAGTGGGGCTGACGCGCGACCTTCTCGAGCGTTTCCCGCATCAGCTTTCGGGTGGCCAGCGCCAGCGCGTCGCGATCGCCCGGGCGATCGTCAGGCGACCGGCCTTCGTCGTCGCCGACGAGCCGGTCTCGGCGCTCGACATGACGGTGCAGAAACAAATCCTGCTTCTGATCCGGTCGTTGCAGGAACGCTACGGGTTCGCCTGCCTGTTCGTCTCGCATGATCTGGGTGCGGTGGAGCAGGTTGCCGATCGGGTCGCCGTCATGCAGGACGGAAGGATTGTCGAGATCGGCGACCGCGACGACGTCTTCGATCGACCGCGCCACGCCTACACACGCGCCCTTCTCGATGCGGCGATGCTGATCGATCGCCATTTCGCCGATGGCGCGGGCGCACGCAAGGCAGTGGCTCGATGAGGACGGCATGGCTCGTCGCCGCATCATGACAGCGTTTGGCCGTATCACGGAGATCTGGCGATACCCCATCAGTTCGATGGGCGGCGAACGGCTGGACGGGACCGAGCTTGCGGAGGGCGGGATTCCGGGCGATCGGATCTGGGGCATCATCGACCGGCGCGACGGCGCTGTTGCCGCGCCGGAGAAGCGAAAATACTGGCGACCGCTGCCCAACCTTGTTGCAAGGCTGAAGGGTGACCGGCCGGAAATCGGCTTGGACGGCTCCTGGATCGATGCCGGCTCCAGCCTCGCAGGCGAGCTGGTTTCGGCCTTCCTCGACTTCCCGGCGGCGCTGCACCCACATGTCCCCTTCGGCTCGGAAGCCCAGGATCATATCGCGCCACGCTATCAGCGCGCCGACATCCACATCGTCACGTCAGCCTCGATGAACAGGCTTGCCGGCCTGCTTGAGGATCCTTCGCAAGTGGATTCCAGGCGGTTCCGGCCCAACATCGTGATCGAAACCGACGCTTCGCGGGAAGGTTTCGTCGAGCAGCAGATCATCGGGAAAGTGCTGGCGATCGGCAAGGCGCGGATCGTGATCTCGGAACCGTGCGCGCGCTGCACCTTCACAGCGCTGGCGCAAGGCGATCTCGCCTTCGAGCCGGCAGTGCTGCAAACCATAGCGCGCCATGGCGAGGGCGGCTTCGGCGCGCTCTGCCAAATCATCGAACCGGGCAAGATCAGGCTGGGCGACCAGGTCACCTTGAACGAAGCCTGACCTTTGTCCAGCTTTCGACGCCGGACGGCGGCACGTCGTGACGCTGGTGGTGAACATCCAACGCTTGGCGCCGGGGGCGAATACAGCTCACGATCACTTTTCTCCCCTTCCGCGGGAGAGTCCGAAGGGGAAGTGGTGACCCAAACCGGTCCTTGCTGGGCCGATTTGGCGGCTCGTAAGCGGACGTTGCCCGGAACCAGCGACTTTGCACCGTTCCTGCCGTTCCAATTGAAATCAGCTACGGCGCTAGGTGACCCGGCTCCATTCATTCCCAAAGCCGTCGGCTTCTTCAAGCCGCCGATCAGCGGCATGGAAGTGGCATGTTACTCAGCCCGCTTGGGCGCGGTGAACGTCCATAGGGGGCGATGCTGACGTCGCGACTTTGCCAAGCTGGAAGACCTCCGTCGCCTCGCCGCGGCCGCGCAGCCGGTGCTTGCCCGCCGGGATCCTTTCGAACCTTTCGTCGAGCCGCGACGCGGTCTCGCCGGAAATGGCGATTGCGGCGGTGGCGCCCGGTTCGAGCTGCTTGCCGAGGTCCTGCAGCCGCTGGCTGACGTTCACTGTGTCGCCGACGATCGTATAGTTGACGCGGTCGGATGCCCCGATATTGCCGACGATCACGGAGCCCGTGTGGATGCCGATGCGGACATGAAGCGGAGGCCGGCCTTCGCCAGCCGCTTCCAGGTTGTCCTTGTCCAGCTCCTCGCGGATGGCCGCGGCTGCGCGGACGGCCGCGGCGGCATGGCCCTTCAGACGATCCGGCGCGCCGAAGAACGCCAGCATGCCGTCGCCCAGGAACTTGTCGACAGTACCGCCATGTGCATCGACCGCGCCGCACAGGATCGCGAAGTGGTGGTTCAGCAGCCTGGCCGCGGCGGCGGCGTCCATCTGCTCCGACAGCGTGGTGAAGCCGGCGATGTCGGTGAACATGACGGTGACGACCGCTTCGCGCGGTTCGGCGATGCCGATCTCTCCGGTGCGCACCAGCTTGGCCACCAGCGAGCGCGGAATATAGGTCGAGAATGCACGCAGACCGATCAGCATGGCATTGAAGGCCGAAGCCTGGTTGTCCAACTCCAGCACCCTGCTGCGCGGCAGGGGGGTCACGCCGTCGAGATCGAAATCGGCGACCCGCGTGGCCTGGCCGGCAATCGCCTGGATCGGGCGCGACAGGCGCTTGCCGAGAAGAATCGCGACGATGACCGCCACCGCCATCGCGCCAAGTCCAAGTATGGCCGATCCCATGACGCGCTCGATTTCGTCACCGATCTGACTGGTCTTGAAATATGCGCCGAGCGTCCAGGGCCGGTCGCCATAGCCGGTGATCTCACGGGTAATAGCGACGTAAGTGTTCTCTCCGTCCCATGACGTCGAACCGTCCTTGTCGTCAAGCTGGATTTCGGCAACCTCGACATCGCGGGTACGCTGCGTGCTGAACTCCGCTTCCGGTTTGCGCGCCTCATATCCGGCGAGAACCGGATCGCCGAAATTGGCGAGCGGCGTCAGCGGCAGGATGCCGTTCTTCAGCGCATCCGGGGAAGCCAGCCGCTGGTCCGCCAGGATGGATCCGTCGCCATCCAGAATGAAGGCATGCGTGCCGAAGCGCGACGACAGTTCCTGCGTGATTTTGGACAAGTTCTGCAGTTCCACCGCGGCGATCACCCAGGCCTTCGTGGCGCCATCGCGTGACAGCGGCGCCGAGACGTTGGCGAACAAGCCATATTCGTTGGCCACGAAGGCGCCCCACCGGCGTCCATCGACCTGCTGGCGCTCTTCAAGAACGGCGCGCACTTGCGGCGATTTCTCGGTCTCGGCGGGGAGTTTCCGGATCGTTCCGGCAGGATATTTGACGTCGTTGTCCCCGGTCACCGCCGCCCCCCTGCAAATCAGGTCGGGTGTGCAGATCAACATTGCGTTCACCCCCGGCGCGGCCGCCAGCGCACTGGCAAGTGCCGCCGACATCGCCTCGTCGTCGATCTGGAACTCGCCCTGCTTGTAGAGCTGCGCGACGCCGTCGACGGCGCTCTCGGCGCGCCCCATCTCGGCGCGCAGCAAATCCTCCATCGCATCGATCAGGAGCGTCGACTGGGCGCCGAGCAGGTCGAAAGTGTTGCGAAGGTTGGCGCCGACCGACAATGCGAGCACGCCGCCGACCGACAGGAACACGAGGCTGCCGAAACTCATCGCCATGATGACTGCAATGGGGATGCGACGCCGCTTCTTTTCGGGGCGGACCAGACGCACTGGTTGTGCGGACGTGCTCATGCAGCCAACGTCATAATGCGCCACCGCATTGCAAGCCCGGTGACGGCTTTAAAGAGAGGACGCGCCGAAGCATTCGCACCAATGTGGCGCCGATGTTCCCAGCGCCGATGATTCCGATCCTCATAGGGGTGTTCCTTTCGTAAATATGGAAGAGCGCCCGCCTCAGTCGCGGACGCGGGCGCCTCGAAGATGCGCCCCTTTCTCGCGCAGTGTCGAGAGTGTCAACTCCCGGAAAGGCGCATGCACGACACGATCGTCGCCGCCATGCAGGAGAACCGGGCGATCATCAAGTCGCATATCGAGCGAATGGTGACGATCTTTGAGCCGATCATTCGCGAGGGGACCGAGGCGGGCGAACTCAAGGTCGAGGACCGGCAGAAGCGGCCCGTGCGGTCAACACCGCGTTCACGCCGTTCTTCCACCCGATTCTGATCGAGCACTGCGTTCAACACGGCGAAGACACCGACGCGGCCCTGCGTGAGCAGATTCGGTTTATCCTGAAAAGCTCTCGGCAAGTCGGCCTAAGGCGCAGCGTGCCATATATGCAGGCACTGTGGTTCCGGAGAAGGGCGCGCGAACACAAAATTTGCGTCGAAGGCCAACTCATCTTCAAAACCACGGCGCAAACGTTGCACGCGGCGCTGGCCGAACAGGGAATAACCTATGTGCAGGAAGAGATGGCAAAACCCTACCTCGTGCATATGATCTGACCAGGCGGATCCGGGCAGCCATACCGTCCGAGAGTCGGCTCAGGATCGCCGGCAGCTGTAGCGCGAACGTCAGGTTTGGAGGAGGGCTACGAATGACTGGAATTGGCGCTGGTTGCTCGTTCTAATTGCGAACGTGAACGCAAAATCCTACCCAGAGAGGTCTTCCACGACGGGTACCAACCGTCAGGTTTTCACCACCAGGTACCTTCAAACGAAAGATCGGAGGGCAACACGCCTCCGATCTTTCGGCGACAGGAGAACCGCCGGCCTATTCGCTTTTCCAGACACCCCATACATGGGGGTTTGCCGCGGGCCATACCGAATAGCCCTTTACTTTCGGCGACACGGCATCGAGGGACGGCTCGTAATAGAGGCCAAGGATCGGCACATCCTTTGCCATGAGTGCATGGAGTTGCTTGAACAGTGCCTTGCGTTGCCCGGCGTCGGTCGTGGCCATCGACTTCGTGTAGAGATCGAGGGCCTCCTTGCTGTCCCACTGCGCCGTCGGGTCGGTCGCTTTGTCGCCAAGGATGACGCCATACATCAGCGACGGATCGAGACGAGCCGAATAGCCAAAGGACTGGATCTGGAATTTGCCGACAAGGTAGTTGTCGAGCTGTGCCGCCCAATCCAGCACTTCGAGCTGGGCGTTGAAGCCCGCAGCCGTCAGCATCGCCTGCAGCAGCACGGCGTTCTCGTACATGCCCTGGTAGCGGGTGTTGGTCTGGATCTTGATCGGCTCGCCCTTGTAACCGGCTTCGTCCAGCAGGGCCTTGGCCTTGGCCGGGTCGTATTCCGGCCATTTGAGGAAGTCGTCGTCGAAGAACGAGCTCGCCTGGGCGACGGCCGAGGGACCTCCCGTGGCGGCACCGCTGGTGCTGGCGGCGGCGATCTGGTTGATGTCGGCGGCATGCGCCAGCGCCTCGCGTATTTTGACGTTCGACAGCAGCGGGTCCTTGGTCTGCAGCAGGATCACCGTCCACGACAGGCCCTGCGTCGACAGCACCGTCATGCCGCGCGACTTGGCTTCCTCGGCACGCGATGATTCAAGATCGGGCAGGACATCGAGTTCGCCGGCAAACAGCGCGGTTTCCGCCGCCGCCGTGTCGGGGATGACCATGAAGCGCACCTCGTCGACATAGGCCTCACGGCTGCCGGCAAAGCCGCTCGGCGCCTCCTTCACCGGCTTGTAGTCGGCAAAGCGCTCGAGAGCCAAATACTGGCCCTTGACCCATTCCTTCAGCGTGAACGGGCCGCTGCCGATGGCGGAATCGGCGATCCACTTGCCGTCGGCGCCGACATTCTTCGGGCTGGCGACCCAGCCATTGCATTGAACACTGGCGAGTTGCGCCAGAAAGAGCGCATTCGGCGTCTTGAGCGTGAAGACCACGGTGCGTGGATCAGGCGTCGCCACTTGCTCGACCTTGAGGCCCTGGCTGCCGTCGAAGAACGGAATGCAGAACCACTGATTGGCCGGGTCCATGCGGCGGTCCCAGTTCCATTTGACGTCGGACGAGGTCACGGCGTCGCCATTGTGGAAAACCGCGCCGTCGCGCAACGTGAAGGCATAGGTCTTGCCGTCGTCCGATACTGTCCAGGATTCGGCCAATGCCGGGCCCACCGTGAGATCGGCGCGATAAGCCACCAGCGTCTCAAAGATATGGTGCAGCACAGTGTCGGTGTTTGCGTCGCGATTAAGACCGTCGGTGGCGCGGATGTCTGCGTTGATGCGGACATTGAGCGTGCCGCCGGTTTTCGGCTGCTCCTGCGCCATCGCCGGCAGTGCACAAATCATCACCGCGATTGTCGCCAGCACCTGGAACAATCGTCTTCCCATCATCAATCGTGTTCCCATTTTTTATCTCCAGTTTGACCGCAGTTTTTCAGGCGGGCGCCGCATTCAATGTCCGCGCAAAGAACTCCTTGACCTTGGCGATGAGCGCGCCGTCGTTGTGAGCGATGCCAGGCACGACATCCAACTGCACCTCGACGCCATGTCTCTCCAGGCTGCGCTTCAACGATCTGATCCGGTCGTTGCGGGTCGCGCCGGCGAGATCGGCGCCGGGCATCCACCAGTCATCCTCCGGCTTGATGGTGATCTCCCAGGTTTGGAGGTCGTCGCCACCGATCACCATCTGCACGGCGACCTTGCGCATGGCGTCGAGGTCGATGGCCTTGCCGAACACTTTCTCGAAGTCGCGCACCCCGACCCAGAAATCGTGATCGAAGTCGAGCAGGGTCACGACGCCCGGCGCACCGATCGATGCCGCCAGCAGACGTTCGGGATGGAGGAACAGGAAACGATGGGTGAAATGGCCGCCGCCGGAGAAGCCGTACATCAGCACGCGGTCGCCGCGGATGCGATAGCGCTCGCGCATCTCCTCGACCATGTCGAGCAGCACGGCATCGTAATGGAGGTCGCCCTGGCGCAACATCTTGTAAGAGGAAAGATCGCCCGGAAAATAGATATTCGCCGGGAACAGCGGGGCGAGCACGATCACGCCGTTCTGTTCGGCGAAGTCGGCGAAGGCGTCCCGGTAGGCGAGCATGCCGCGCTCGGTGCCATGCACGATCACCGCCAGCGGATAGGTCTTGTTGCCGTCCTCGTCATAGTCGTCGGGGACATAGGCGCAATAGGGGAAGCGCTGGTCGAAGCGGGAGGCGTACACCGTCGTGTGCCCGAAATCGTAATAGGACAGGCGCTTGCCATGTCCGCTGACGTTGCGCATCGAATTTTCCCCGATCTCAATTTCATTGTTTCATCATTTTGTGTGACTGAAAAGCATTTGTTTATCCACATCGTCAGGAAAGTACGTATTTTACATCGCGTAATGCCTGACATCATCGGGCAAGCATGAGCAGCTATCCGGGCCGTCGCGCATCAAGTCCAGCCGAGCGGCACGACCAACGACATCGTGAAGTTGTGCAGGTTGACTCGGTTGTCTGCTCGCCTAACTTCGCGGTCACATGATATTTTCCCGCATCCGCAAGCTTGTCCCTCTTGTTCTCCTGGCCGGCAGTTCGATCGTGTCCTCCTGCGTCGCGCCTGACGACACGTCGAACCTCCCGAAGGAAGACGCCACAACGGCGGCGGCCCGCAAGGAGATGGTCGGTCTCAGCGAGGCGGACGTTCGAATGTGCGCCGGCTTTCCGACTGCCACCGCTGATGCGGGGGGAAGCCAGATCTGGACCTATCAGCGTACCGTTCAACGCGGCAATCTCAACGTGGTGATTCCAACCTTGGCCGTGGGTGCGATCCCGACGGTTGGAGGATCGCTCAATGTCGATCCTGGCGGCTATTGCAACACGCAAATCCGAATGGTCGATGGCCGTGTTGCCGAGGTTGCCTACGCTGGCGACAACAACACGCCGAACCACCGCGATGCGCTCTGCGTCAGCACGGTAGACGGCTGCGTGGCCTATGCCCGCCAGCGCCATCAAGTCAGGACAAGAGCCAGCCCCAGGTAACCGGCCAGCTAATCGGGTTCCAGGTGATCGGGCTGGCTGGCGCAACCCAGGCCCTGCAGCATTCGTTCCTGTTTCAGGCCGACGTTCCATATCCGAACCGTTGCCAAGAGACGACCGCCGGCTCCCTGCCGATCGGCCTTGCGAAAAGCGGTCGGCCGGAACCATTCTTGGGGTCGGGAGTACAAGAGGTCGAAAGGACAGGGATGGCAGACGATGATCATCACCCGCAGGACATTCGTGAAGGCTGCCGCCGCTTCCGGAGCGGCTCTGGTGTTGCCGGCAGCCGCACCCGGCGCGCCGCCTGCGCCGGCGATGCGCGCTGTCCCCTCCTCGGGAGAAATGCTTCCTGCTGTCGGCCTGGGCACCTGGATCACCTTCAATGTTGGCGACGATCCGGTGCTGCGCGACGAGTGCGCCGAGGTGATGGCGGCCTTCTTCGAGGCAGGCGGCCGCATGATCGATTCCTCGCCGATGTACGGCTCCTCGCAGCCCGTGATCGGCTATGGCCTCGAGAAGCTCGGCCGGCCCGAATCGCTGTTTTCCGCCGAGAAGGTCTGGACCTCCTCCGCCGCCGACGGACCCGCGCAGATCGAGCAGTCGCGCCGCTTCTGGGGTGTGCCGCGCTTCGATCTCGTGCAGGTCCACAACCTCGTCGCCTGGGAGACGCATCTCGAAACCCTGTTCGCCATGAAGGCGGACGGGCGGATCCGCCATGTCGGCATCACGACGTCCGAAGGACGGCGGCACGATTTGTTCGAACAGATCATGCGCGCGCATCCGCTCGACTTCGTGCAGCTCACCTATAACGTCGTCGACCGTGAAGCGGAGCAACGGCTGCTGCCGCTGGCGGCCGAGCGCGGCATGGGTGTCATCGTCAACCGGCCGTTTCGGCAAGGCGCGCTGACGCGTCAGCTCCAGGGCGAGACGCTACCGGACTGGGCGGCCGGGATCGGTGCCGCGACTTGGGCACAGTTCATACTGAAATTCATCGTTTCGCATCCCGCCGTCACCGTCGCGATCCCCGCCACCACCCGCGTCGACCACGTGCGCGAGAACCTGTTGGCAGCGACCGGACCCCTCCCCGACGCGGCCATGCGCGAGCGGATGGCGGCCTACGTCCGGGACCTCTAAGCAGGTATCCGTGGGCTGGCCCACGAATACCTGCCTGGATTTTGTTGTTTGTCGCCGGTTCTTATCGCAGAACCGTGGGACACTTTTTGCGGACCTGCTTGGATGTCGGAATGGTGGACCTACCGGCTGGAGGATTTCCTGCTCTTCTCGCCGCGCGTCTATTGGCGCATGTTCGAATTGGCCAATGCCGCGTTCTGGCCGCTGCATCTCCTGACGCTCGCCGCCGGCCTCGCCATTGTCCTGCTCGTGCTTAGGCGGCCGCGTCGCCATGGTCTGTGGATAGCGCTCGTCCTCGCGGCGCTCTTTGCCTTCGTCGGCTGGTCCTTGCTGTGGAGCCGCTATGCCGCGATCAACTGGGCGATCGCCTATGTCGCGCCGGCCTTCGGCCTGCAGGCGCTGCTGCTGGTGATCGGCGGTGCGCGCGGCGGCCTCGCCTTTGACCGGCGGGACCTCGCAGAGCGGCTCGGGCTGCTGATCGCGGTCGCTGGCCTCGTCGTCTATCCCCTGCTGCCGCCGCTCTTCGGGCGGCCATGGGCGAGCGCCGAGGTCTTCGGCATCGCGCCGGACCCGACGGCGATCGCAGCGCTCGGCGTCCTGCTTGCCGCGAGCGGCGGGCTTGTGCCGCTGCTGTTGGCGATCCCGCTGCTGTGGCTGCTGCTCAGCGGCCTGACGCTGCGTGCCATGGGCGATCCGCAAGCCTGGCTGCCGCTTCTGGCAGCGGCCAGCACTGTCGCTGCCTTGACCCTGCGCCGTATCGCTCGGTGATGCCGGCACGATCGAGAAAGTCAGCCGGCTCCGGCCAAATAATACAAGTTTCAGATGTAACCGAATTTTCTCCTTCTGAAATCGTAGCGTAACGCCGCACCGCCAGATTCGCACTTCAGCAGACCGCAGCCACACGCTCGCCGCGTGGATTGTCACAAGCCAGCCGGTTGCGCCAGCCGGTTGCAGTCGTGACTTGCTATGAAAGAGGAGGTGATCATGGCCAGTCAACTTTCGCGGACAGCGCCTCAGGCCAAAGATGCAACCGTCCAACCGATTGCCGCCACGCCGGAACTTCCTTCCGCCGTCCCGCTGATGGCGCTTTCGACCGGTTTCTGGGCCTTCAAGACTCTGGCCGCTGCGCATGAGTTGGACCTCTTCAGCCGCCTTGCGGGCGGCGCCGGCACCACGGTTGCGGAGCTGGCGGAAGCGCTCAGCCTGCATCAACGCCCGGCCGAGATGCTGTTGACCGGCTGCGCTGCACTCGGGCTCCTGGAGAAAACCGGCGGCCGCTATCGCAACACGCCGTTAAGCGAAACCTATCTCGTGCGCGGAAAACCGTATTACTTCGGCGGCTTCGTGCAGATGCTCGACAAGCGGCTCTATCCCGGCTGGGGCAGGCTTACCGAGGCGCTGCGCACGAACCGGCCGACCACGTGGGACCCGGCTGTGCGATCCTCGGCGTTCGACGGCGAAGATCCGATGATGCTGGCGCTGTTCTGGGAGGCGATGCATTCGGTCTCCACGATGACCGCGCGCAAGCTCGGCGAAGCGATGGATTTCGGACATTCCGCCGCCTCCTGGACATCGGCGGCGGATCGGGGGCGTACGACATCGAGCTTTGCAAACAGTATGGGGCGCTGCGTGCGACCGTGTTCGACTTGCCGCATGTCGCCGCGTTCGCCGCGGGAAAGATTGCCGAGGCCGGTTTGACCGACCGGATCGAGACCGCAGGCGGCAACTTCTTCGAGCAGCTTCCCGGGGATCACGATTTGCATCTCCTGTCGATGATCCTGCACGATTGGGACGAGGCGAAGAACCGCGCCCTGCTGCGCCGGTCGTTCGGGGCTTTGCCGAGCGGCGGCGCAGTCGTCATCAGCGAGCTTCTCGTCAATGACGAAAAGACCGGACCGGCGCCGGCGGCGCTGATGAGCCTCAACAACCTGATCGAGACGGAAGGACGAAACTACACGCAGGCCGAATATTCGGCGTGGCTCGAGGAAGCCGGATTCCGGCACATCGAGACGGTCTGGTTCGAGGCACCCGGCGCGAACGGCGCCGTGATCGGCCGCAAGCCGTAAGGCGCAGTGGAACAGGCGCCCCGCAGTTCAACCCTGCGCGACAATGATGATGGAGGCCGAAATGGCTCACACGCAAACCCGCGTCGATCGTCACCGTCTGCTTGGACTTGTGCTGAAAACCACAGCAACCGCAATCGCGGCGCTCAAGACCTGGCAACAGACCGTCTCAAGACGTCGGGCAATTGCTGGTTTGACCCCCGAGCGGTTGCGGGACATCGGTCATGCCGAGGCACCCGCGCCTGTGCTTGAGGTCAAGGCAGGTCTGGTCACGAACCTGATGTCGATGAGGTAAGTGAATTCGGCCGTCATCGCAGGTACACGGCCAGCGGCCGTCATGCATTTTTGCTCCTTCTCACAAGCTCAAGCAACTGGGCGCCTTGCCAGCAGCAGCCCGCATCCAAGCATGATCATGGCACCGCCCGAGCCTTCACGAAGACGGCGAACGAGATTCCCACGCGACGCCGCGCCATCGCGAAGTCTTCCGGCTGCAAACGCCACGACAATATCGGCGAGCGTGTTGAGGGCAACCGAGATGGCGCCGAGGATCAGGAACTGCAGAACGACGTGATCCGACGATGTATCGACAAACTGGGGAATGAAGGCGAGGAAGAATGCGGCCGTCTTCGGGTTCATCACTTCGACAAGAACGCCATCCCTGAAGGCCCGCATCGTGCCGACGGGCGGCTCCGAATGACCCAGCGACTTGTAGTCGAGCCTGGCATGGCGAATGGTTCGGTATCCCATCCAGACCAGATAGAGCGCGCCGACCACCTTGAGCGCCGTGAACAATTCGGCGCTTGCCAGCACGATCGCCGAGACGCCAAGGCTGCCGGCCACGACATGAAACCGCCCGCCGAGACCATTGCCAAGGCTCGAAGCGATTCCTTCCGAGCGACCGCCGGAAAGGGTTCGGGCGGCGACATAAAAAATCCCCGGACCCGGAGTAATCGCCAGCAGGAATGCCGTGAACAGGTAGACGGTGAAGGCGTTGGATTCCAGCATGGAAATGTCCTGATTAAGACTGTCTATCGAGCTTGCATACAACCAGCGGAGAAAACCGCATCGAGATGGTCGAGAGCGGCGGCGACGCGCTGCCGTGCCTGGTCCTTCAGCGGGAGGACAGGGCGTGGCGGATCGACGTCGCACAGGTTCAGAAGCCTGGCGACGACATACATCACCCTAAAACTGCCGAATTCCTTGAACAGCGCCCAAAGCGGTCCGAATGCGGCGTCGAGTCGCTCGACGGTCGCAGCGTCCCCGGCTTGCGCCGCTCGCGTCAGGGCCAGGGCCTGTGACGGCAGAAGTCCTGCGACGACGGAATACCAGGCGTCGCTCCCGGCGAGCAGCGCAGGCGCGCCGCCCCAGTCGCCGCTGTAGCCGATCCTGAATGCCGACCCGGTCGCAGACCGGAGGGAGGCAAGTTCGGACGTGAAGTCACCACCGGACGGCAAAGGCATCTTCACGGCTTCGATGTTCGCCACCTTCGACAAGCGGGAAATGAGGTCCAGGCTGAAGGTGAACCTGGTCGTGCCGGGATTGTTGTAGATGCAAAGCGGGAGTTGCCCCGCGTCGGCGACTGTGGCGAAGTGTTCGAAGACCTCGTCGTCGACGAGCGGCGTATAGGAAACCGGAGCGAGGAGCAGGCCATCGGCGCCCGCAGCCTTCGCGTCACGGGCAAGGTCCACGGCATCGCTGGTCCGGATCGCTCCGACGCCGACAATAACCGGGATTTTGCCGCCGACCGTGTCCATTGCCGTTTCGACCGCCCGTCGACGCTCTTGTCGCGTGAGGAAAGCATAGGCGCCGGTACTGCCGAGCAGTCCGATGGAGTCCGCTCTCGCCTCCTCGATGTTCCTCAGAAGGCGCGCGAGGGCGACGGGGTCGAGCCTGCCGGAAGCGTCCGCCGGGGTGATCGGGAATGCTGAAAGGCCTTGGAAGAGTGACATGAAGGAACCTTTTCAGATGCGGGTCAGGAGAAGCTTTAACCCGGCAAATCCGAAGAATACCGCCAGCGTGCCTTCGATCCAGCGCCGCGCCCGCCGATACAGGGCGACCATGGGAGCGGTCGAAAAGACGATCGCGTAGCCGCAGAAGATGGTGACGCTCAGCACCGCGCAGCCCGCGAGGATCACCAGAACCGTATGCGACGACGACCCGGGCCCGAGTCCCAGCGTCATCAGCGCGATCCATGCCAGGATCGATTTCGGATTGGTGAGATGCATCAGCAGTCCGCGCTGGTAGAGAGTGGCCGCCGTCGCCTTCCGTTCGTTGGTCGGGCGAAGCTGATCCTTGTCTGAAGAAAGCGCAGCCTTGCCCGCTTTGAAGGCGAGATAGAGAAGATACAGGCCTCCAACCAGCTGCAGGACCACGAGTGCCTGCGCGTATCGGCTGAGGATCGCCGAGACACCTGTCGCTGCCATCAGGCCCCAAAAGATCGAGCCACTGACGACGCCGGACGCGATTGCCAGTGCGGCCCCGCGGCCGTCGTTCATGGCGACGGCCATGATGCGCATATTGCTCGGCCCGGGACTGCCGGCAGCGATGACGTAGGCGGTAAAGACGATGATGAATTGGTGGAACTCGGCCAGCATTTTACTTCCCAGGAGGTGCAATCTGGCGTCATCAATACAAGCATAACTGGCCCTGACCTAGAACCAGTTTTGAATAAAAAGCGCTGGTCCAGTTGGCCTCAGGCCTTTGCCTGGCTGATTTTCCCGGTAATGTCTGGATCAACGAAACGTCTTCATTTGGGTAATCGCGAATGGTCCAGTCCAGCAAGCAGAATTCGTCGTCGGGAAGTTCGTCGTCGGGATTGGGCGCGCGCGGGATCTATGAGAACCTGCGGGAACAGATCGTGGCGGAGGTCTACGGCCGCGGAGACGTGCTTCCGTCGGCTCGTGCACTGGCGGTCGAGCTTGGCGTCTCGCGAACGACTGTGACGTCCGCTTACGAACAGCTCGCCGCCGAGGGGTTCGTGGTCATTCGACATGGCGCTCGGCCACGGGTGGCCATCAAGGTCGCGCACAGCGAGCCGGGAGACCTCGTTGATACAGCCGCAGAGCCACACAGCCTCTCCGCTTTCGCAGAAAGGCTTCGATCCCGAGCCATCCCGATGCGGGTTGCGTCGGAGAAGCTCGTCGCCGACTTCCGCTACGGCGACATGTCGGCCTCTGACTTCCCGACCCTTGCCTGGCGAAAGGCCATGAACGATGCTGCGCTGGGACGGCCGCTCAAGCTGTCCTATGGCGACCCCTGTGGCTTGATCCGCCTGCGTGCCGCCCTGCAGGGCTATCTATGGCGAGCGCGCAGCATCCGGTGCGAGGTGAGCGAGATCGTCGTCGTCAACGGCTCTCAGCAGGGACTGGATCTCTGCGCCCGCCTGCTTCTCGATGAGGGCGACGGCTTCGCCATCGAAGAGCCCTGCTACCCGATGGCACGGAGCGTCTTCGAGATGACAGGAGCCATCGCCGCCCCGGTGGAGGTCGACGCCGAAGGCATCAGGGCGGACTTGCTGGCGGATGTTGACGCGCGGCTGGCTTACGTCACGCCTTCACATCAGTTTCCCCTCGGAAGCGTAATGTCGATGGGTCGACGCCAGCAACTGCTAGGATGGGCGAAAGAGAAGAGGGCCTACATCGTCGAGGACGACTACGACAGCGAATATCGTTTCGACATGAACCCGATACCGCCGCTTCGCGCGCTGGGAGGCGCGTCGAACGTCATCTATATCGGTACGGTCTCGAAGACATTGTCGCCGTTGCTGCGGATCGGCTACGTCGTCGTTCCGCGTGAGTTGCAGGAGGTTTTTGCCCATGCCAAGCGGCTGACGGACAGGCATGCCCCCAGCCTCGAACAGGAGGCGCTTGCGACCCTGATGGAAACCGGCGCCTACGAAAGCCACGTGCGCAAGGCCCGGCGTCAAAATGCCCGCCGACGTGCAGCGCTCCTGGACGCTCTGCAGGCGGAATTCCGCGATCTCATTCGGGTCGAAGGCGCAGAGGCCGGTCTGCACGTCGTCGTCTGGTTTCACGACACGCCGCCCTCCATGGCGGCATCGTTCATCGATAAAGCCGCCGCGCTCGGAGTTGGCATCTATTCGATATCGTCGCATTACTTCGACCAGACATTGGATTTCGAACAGACATTGGATCGCAGCTGCCTCGGCCTGGTGATGGGATACGCAAGTCTGACCGAGGGCCAGATCCACAGAGGACTAAAGCTCCTTCGACGTGCTTACGAGGAGGCAACAGGCTGCGGCGATGTATCGTAGGTGCTTTACGGCCTGCTGAGGGAACAGGCGCGCGCGACGCCGAAGGCAGCCTCGGCACCGCGCGGGTGGTGATCTGCCGCTAGAGCGCTTTGCGTTTTGGTGGACCAAAACCGCGCTCTAACTCCTTGTTTTACGCATTTTGTTGGACGCCAAACCAAGATTTTTGGCTGCAAAATGCTCTAGAACCACCGCCGTTCAGGCTCGGACCTCTTTGCAATCACAATTCCCAAGAGAACGCCGAGCACGCCGCCAAGCATCATCGCCGTAGAGATCGTGCCTGGGTTCTGCTGGACGGTTTCGGTCACGGTGTGTGCCTGGCTACGCAATTGCCGGGCTGCGCGCGAGGCCCGTTCGGCGGCGCTCTCGTACCAGCCCTGTGCCTCCTCGGCACGGTCGGAAAGGGTCCGATTTATTTTGGCGATTTCGCGACGAAGCTCGGCGATCTGTTTCTTCATCGCTTCCTGCGCGTCGTTTGCCGCCTTTGAGGTGCCTGCCATATTGGTGGTCTCCGCCATTGGATTTCTCCCTTTGGTAATCATATCCCCCATGGTCATCAGATAGGGGAAACGGTCGCGGACGCGCAGGGTTCCTTGCCCCGAAAACGCGCCGCTGACTGCGTTATCAAGCATCCCCTCGCACCCGCGCGTGGCGGGCAATGATGCTCTCCTCGTCGGTCGCGACGACGCGTATTTCGACCTTGCTGTCAGGTCGGCTTATGATCCCGGCATGGGCGGCATTGGATGGCTCGTCGATCGCCACGCCAAGCCAATCAAGCCTTTCGCATATTGCCTTGCGGACCGGCGCCGAGCGCTCGCCGATGCCGGCGGTGAACACCAGGCATTCGAGGCCGCCCAGCGTGTTGGCGAGCGCGGCAGCTTCCCGTGCCGCCCTGAAGGCAAAAAGCTCTACCGCTTCGCGGGCGTGGGGGTCGTCGCTCGCTTCCAGCGTGCGCATGTCGCCCGAGATGCCGGATATTCCAAGCAGCCCGGATTGCTCATAGAGCATATGCTGCAGAGCCTCTCCGGCGATGCCTCGTTCCAGGACGAGGTACAAAAGCACGCCCGGATCGATGGCGCCGCAACGCGTGCCCATGACCAGCCCGTCGAGCGCGGAAAAGCCCATCGTCGTGTCGAAGCTTCTCCCGTCGCGCATGGCGCACAGGCTCGCCCCGTTGCCGAGATGGGCGACGATCGTCCGCTTCGCTGCAAGCGCCGGCGATATCGCCTTGAGCCGCCCGGCGATGTACTCGTAGGAAAGACCATGAAACCCGTAGCGGCGGATTCCGTCCGCATCGTATTTGCGCGGCAGCGCGAAGCGGCTGACGATCGGGTCGATCGCCTGATGGAAGGCGGTGTCGAAGCAGCCGACCTGCGGCAGATCCGGCCGCAGCGCCGCAAGTGTGCGGATCGGCGCGAGACTGCGGGGCTGGTGCAGCGGCGCAAGCGGCGTCAGCCTGTCCAGGGCCTCGATCACGACCGGCGTCAGGCGGACGGGTTCGACGAACTCGCGCCCGCCATGCACGATGCGGTGACCGGCGCAGACCAGTTTCCTGCCGCCAAGTTCGCTCTCGATCCAGCGGAGCAAATCGCCGATGCCCGTATCGCGTGCGTCTCCGGCAAGCCGCCGATCACATTGCGCTGTTCCGTCGGCCGCTTTCGCGCTGAGCCTCGGCGCATCGCCCAGATCCAGCGTGCCACGCGAGACAAGTTGCAGTTCGGCGGACGGCTCAAGATCGTATAGTCCGAACTTGATGCTGGAGGAGCCGGCGTTCAGTGCAAGAATTGCCTGTCGCATCAATCGCCAGCCTTCGTCGCGCTGTTCTCGGGCCAGTTCCACTCCTGGATCTCGGGCATGTCTTCGCCATGCTCGCGGACGTAAGCCTTGTGTTCGGCAAGCTTCCCGTGAAGTTCGGCGGCAAGGTCTTTCGCCCGTTCGGCGAGCCCAGGCACGCGTTCGACCGCCGCGAGCGCCAGGTGGTAGCGGTCGATCTCATTGAGCACGACCATGTCGAACGGCGTCGTCGTGGTGCCTTCCTCGCGAAAGCCGTGCACGTGCATGTTGTCATGGTTGGCGCGCCGGTAGGTCAGGCGGTGGATGAGATAGGGATAGCCGTGATAGGCGAAGATGACCGGCCTGGCCTTCGTGAACAGCGCGTCGAAATCCTCGTCCGCCAGGCCATGCGGATGCTCTGAATTCGACTGCAGCGTCATCAGGTCGACCACGTTGACGACGCGTACCTTCAGGTCGGGAAGCGCCGAACGCAGAATGTCGGCGGCCGCGAGCGTCTCCAGTGTCGGCACGTCGCCGGCGCAGGCCATGACCACATCCGGATCCTCGCCCTTGGCAACCGTCCCGGCCCACTCCCAGATCCCCGCCCCCGCCCTGCAATGCACTTCCGCGGCTTCGACAGACAGAAATTGCGGCGCCGGCTGCTTGCCGGCGGTGATGACGTTGATGCGGTTATAGGTTCTCAGGCAATGGTCGGTGATCCACAGCAGCGTGTTGGCATCCGGCGGGAAATAGAGCCTGACCGTGTCGGCCTTCTTGTTGGCGACGAAATCGGCAAAGCCCGGATCCTGGTGGCTGAAGCCGTTGTGATCCTGCCGCCAGACATGCGAGGTCAGCAGGTAGTTGAGGGAAGCGATCGGCTCGCGCCAGGCAAGTTCGCGGGATGTCTTCAGCCATTTCGCATGCTGGTTGACCATGGAATCGACGATGTGGATGAACGCCTCGTAACAGGAGAACAGGCCATGGCGGCCGGTCAGCAGATAGCCCTCCAGCCATCCCTGGCAGAGATGCTCGCTGAGCACTTCCATGACGCGGCCGTCCCGGGAGAGTTTTACGTCATAGGGCTCTATCCGCTGCATCCAGACCCGGTCGGTAACCTCGAATACCTCGTCAAGCCGGTTGGAGGATGTCTCGTCCGGCCCCATCAGCCGGAAATTCCCGGCCTGCGCATTCAGGCTCATGACGTCGCGAAGATAGCCCCCGAGAACCCGCGTCGCCTCGGCCTTGGCGCCACCCGGACGCGGCACATCGAGCGCCAGGTTTTTCCAATCGGGAAGCACGAGGTCGCGCTTCAGCAGTCCGCCATTGGCATAGGGGGTTGCGCCCATGCGCTTGGATCCGGTTGGCGCAAGCGCCGCCAGCTCTGGAAGAAGATGCCCGCTGTCGTCGAACAGCTTTTCCGGTTCGTAGCTCCGCATCCAGTCTTCAAGGATCTTGCGGTGTCCCGCATTGCTGCGGGCGTTCGACACCGGCACTTGATGCGAGCGCCAGAAATCCTCGACCTTCTCGCCATCGACCTCCTTCGGGCCGGTCCACCCCTTCGGGCTGCGCAGCACGATCATCGGCCACAGCGGACGCTCTCCTTGCCAGAACGGCGTACGGACGCGCTTCTGGATCGAGCGGATTCTGTCGAGCACGGTGTCCAGCTTGATGGCCATCAACCGATGCATGGGAACCGGCTCGTGACCTTCGACGAAAAAAGGTTCGTAGCCATAGCCGGCGAACAGGGCTCGCAATTCCACGTCATCCATGCGGGCAAGGATCGTCGGGTTGGCGATCTTGTAGCCGTTGAGATGCAGGATCGGCAGGACAGCGCCGTCGGATGCCGGGTTGAGGAACTTGTTGGAGTGCCATGCCGCCGCGAGCGGACCGGTTTCCGCTTCGCCGTCGCCGACGACGCAGGCGACCACCAGATCGGGATTGTCGAAGGCCGCGCCGAAAGCATGGACCAGCGCATATCCCAGTTCTCCGCCTTCATGGATCGAGCCGGGCGTTTCCGGAGCAGCGTGGCTCGGCACTCCGCCGGGGAACGAGAATTGCCGAAAAAGTTTCCTCAGGCCGTCTTCGCCCTGGCCGATTTCGGGATAGATTTCGCTGTAGCTGCCCTCGAGCCAGGTGTTCGCCACCATCGCCGGGCCGCCATGACCCGGGCCGCAGATAAACAGAACGTCGAGACCGCGTTGACGGATGACGCGGTTCAGGTGGACGTAGATGAAGTTGAGGCCAGGCGTCGTGCCCCAATGGCCAAGCAGCCGCGGCTTGACGTGTTCGGCTTTCAGCGGCTCGCGCAGCAGCGGATTGTCCATCAGATAGATCTGGCCAACCGAAATGTAGTTCGCGGCCCGCCAATAGCGGTCCATGAGATCGACCTGATAAAGGCCCGTTGTGGTCGCAGCTTTCTGAGCCTCGTCGTTCATCGAAAATTCTCCAGAATGCGTTCGCCCGTCGATATCTGGAGTGACATCGCTCTGGAGAAAGGATTTTCACGGAAATAAGTTCGGCTGGAGCCGCCATTTGCGCCCGCCAATCGCTCTTTTGCAGGAACCTGAAAGCTCGCCAATGGTTAAGGAGACTAGCCGCCGGCCATGAGTTGCCGAGGCCGAGCGCATACCCGATGAGCCGTCGGGCACGATTAGGGGACAATCGGGGGCTGTCTGCTCGCAAGAGGAGCAAAAAGATGCTCGATCTTTCCCACGCACGCAACCGAATGGTCGAAGTCCATCTCAGCCGCCGTGGCATCCATGACCGCGAAGTGCTGGAAGCGATGCGCGAGGCTCCGCGCGAGGCTTTCGTCGCTCCCGGCTTTGAAGAATTCGCCTACGAGGACGGGCCGTTGCCGATCGCCGAGGGTCAGACGATATCGCAGCCCTACATCGTCGCCTTGATGATCGAGATGGCGGAAATCGGAACGGGCGACCATGTCCTCGAGGTTGGCACCGGTTCGGGCTACGCGGCTGCCGTGATGAGCCGGATCGTCGAACGCGTCTACACGATCGAGCGCCACGCCGGGTTGGCCGAAACGGCGAGACAGCGGTTCCAAGAGCTTGGCTACGACAATATCGAAGTCCGCACCGGCGATGGCACCAAAGGCTGGCCCGACGCAGCGCCCTTCGACGCCATTCTGGTCGCCGCCGGCGGACCCGGTGCGCCGCTCGCGCTTCAGGAACAGCTCGACGTCGGTGGCAGGCTCGTCATCCCGGTCGGCGACGATCCGCATGATCAGCGCCTTCTCAAGGTCACCCGAACCGGCGCTGCAACTTACAGCGAGGAGGATTTCGGCGGCGTGCGGTTTGTCCCGCTCATTGGCGAGCAGGGCTGGCCCGAGAACGGCAATCGTATCGCGAATGATCGCCCGTCCGGACGCGCACGCACGCGCAGCCTGCCGGAGATGATCGCGGCGGCGGCCGAACCACTGCCGGATTTCGACGATCCGGCGTTCGGCGAATTGTTCGATCGGTTTGGCGACCGGCGCGTCGTCCTGCTCGGTGAAGCGAGCCACGGCACGTCGGAGTTCTACCGGGCCCGCGCCGCGATCACCCGCAGGCTCATCGAGAAGCACGGCTTCACCATTGTCGCTGTCGAGGCCGACTGGCCTGATGCAGCGGCGATCGACCGCTACGTCCGCCATCGGCCGCCACGCGCCAACGCCGATCCGCCGTTCCAGCGGTTTCCCACCTGGATGTGGCGCAACACCGACGTTGCGGCGTTCGTCGACTGGATGCGACATCACGACGAGCGCATCAGGCTATCGTCCCGGCTAGCCGGGTTCTATGGCCTCGACATCTACAATATGAGCGGATCGATCGCCGCGGTTCTGCAATATCTCGACCGGGTCGATCCGCAGGCAGCAAAGATCGCGCGTGAACGCTATGGCTGCCTGACGCCTTGGCAACATGAACCATCCACCTACGGCCGTGTCGCGCTCACCTCCGGCTACGAGAAATGCGAGCAGGCCGTGCTCGAACAATGCCGCGAACTGCTTGCCAGGCAACTCGACTATGCCCAGCAGGACGGCGTCGATTTCATGGATGCCACCCAGAATGCCCGGCTGATCGCTTCCGCGGAACGCTACTACCGGATCATGTACTATGGCGGCGCGCAGTCCTGGAATTTACGCGATACCCATATGTTCGAGACGCTCGAGCATCTGCTGGAAGCTCGCGGCCCCAACGCCAAGGCAGTCGTGTGGGCGCATAATTCCCATATCGGCGATGCCCGCTACACCGAAATGGGGATTGTCAGGGACGAAGTGAACATCGGCCAGTTCTGCCGCCAGCGCTTCGGCGACGAGGCAGCCTTGATCGGGCTCAGCACGCATTCCGGGACAGTCGCCGCGGCCTCCGACTGGGACAGCGAGATGGAGATCAAGCGGGTGCGGCCTTCCCATAGCGATAGCTACGAGCGGCTTTGCCATGATAGCGGCGTCTCGCGTTTCCTGCTCGACATCAAGCGCGACGATACGTTGCGCGAGCGGCTTCTGGAGCGTCGGCTGGAGCGCTTCATCGGCGTGATCTATCGGCCGGAAACCGAACTGCGCAGCCATTACGCGAATGCCTCTCTTGCCCAGCAGTTTGACGCGTTCGTCTGGTTTGACGAAACCGTCGCGGTGACGCCGCTTGGGCCAGAGCATGTCGGAACCGGCGTTCCCGACACCTATCCGTTCGGGCTCTAATGCATGTCGCGCAAAAGCATGCCCTCGGGCCTGACCCGAGGGTGCGCAGTGGTTTTGCGATAACGACATGCATAAAACAACAATCTAAAGCGCGTCGCGTGAGGCCGGCCAAATGCGACGCGCTTTAGCCGCCTCGCGGACAAGGCCCCATCAAGGTGAGTTTCGGCGGAACATTCATCGCGCCCTGCTGTTTCTAGAACAGGACCCTTTTCGAAGGAGTTGTGCCATGAGCGGAACCAAACATCCAAAGTGGAAAAAGCCGAGCGATGCCGATCTGAGGAACAATCCCGGCATCGGCAGCTCCAAGGGCACGATCAAGGAAGGCGACGAACTCTTGCTCGAAGGCGAAAACACCATCGAGGGCGATGTCGAGAACGACACCAACGCCCTTGGCGGGATCAATCCAAGGCAAAAGATGCGGACGAACAAGTAGCGTCGCTGCGCATCCCACGCGCTATTCACTCCCAGCATAAAATGTCGCGGCGACAGCAATCGAGATCAGGCTCAGCATCGCCAGGCCTGCCTTGGCGACGTGCGAGGCTTCCCAAACATCGCGCAAGTCTTTCCAGTCGCCGCTTTGCTTCCGGCGGAGCAGTGAAAAAAACGTCGCGGCTGGTTTCGACACTGCGACGTCCTGCACCCAGAAATTGTTGACGGGATGTGTTACCAGCCAATAGGTCGCATGTTCCGCCACCAGGAAGACAAGGGCCGCCAAAGTCCACCAGAATCGACCGCCTGGATAGGGCGTGAGGTAAAGCAGGATGGCGAGTGCAATGATGCCGCCGATCTCGGCAAACCCGCCGATCGTGAAGCCGGGATAGTAGATCTCCTGCACAGATTTGTAGGTGGCCTCCTTGAGGCGCAACTTGCCGGGCAACTCCAACGCGTGTGCGAGCGACAGCGCCATTGCGATTGCGACCAGAAGAAGGGTGACAATCATGAACGCGCGCATGCTGTTCCTCCCTGAAGCGTCTTGGCAATACGCGGCGTACATAGCGTGCTCGCCGACACGGTAAAGGCGACTAAGGTGGAGCCGCCGCTCCATTATTCAACGCCGCTGGCATTGAGCCCCACCGCCAAGGCATGGAACCATCGTTCGGCGCGATGGTTGTCACCCTGGATGATCCTCCTCCGAGGAAACGGAAGGAGACACATGCCGCTGTGAACGACCCACGTCTAGGCCGGGGTCGACAGCGAGAACGAGCTATTCATTGGCGCCGGAGCTGTTGAGTGGAAACACATTGGCGCCGAGGAGATGTGAAGCAAGCTTCGGGGAGTCTCCGATGACCGATCCTGATCCAGACCCGAACAATCCCGTGCCGATACCGGATAATCCCAATCCTGAGCCGGCCCGGCCGCCTGCTCCGCCGGAGACTCCGCCTGGTGAGCCTCCGGGCGTTCCTCCGCCTTCGCCTGATCCCGTTCCCAGCCCCGAAAGGCAGCCCGTCGAAATTCCTCCCGATATACCACCGGAGATCCCCACGGAACCGACCTTCCCGGGTCCGACGGCCAGGGCATTGGACCCGGGGCATTGGACCCAGGAGTAAAAACCCGGCTGTAGAACGACGCCGTCGCCGGCCATTCCGGTTTTGGTCATTCCCCGATTTGGCTGGTCGAACGTTCGTTGAGCGTCGCGCCGGTTTGCGCATCGATCGCCGCCAGGCTGACCTCATAGCCCCACAGGGTCCGGATATGGCGCAGCGTCGCGTCGCGACCGGCCTCCTCCAGCATGATGCCGTTCTTCACCTTGTGCTCCAGTCGCAACTGCCGGTCGCCGAGCAGATCGACATCCACAACCTGGATATCCGGCCGGCTCGCGCCGATGTCGTAGCTCTGGGCGAGCCCGGCGCGTATCTTTTCGTAGCCACGCTCATTGTGTATCGACGCGACTTCGTAATGCGGCTCGCTGGCGGCGTCGGCGAGGACAAAGAACCGCCATTTCCGCATCAGGGCGGGGCTCAGATACTGGCGGATGAAAGATTCGTCGCGATGGTTCGCCCACGCGTCGAGCAGGGTTTCGCGCCAATTGCCGTTGCCGGCGATATCGGGGAACCAGTCACGATCCTCGGCGGTCGGCTCGGTCGCTATGCGCTGGATGTCCTGCATCATGTCGAGGCCCAACGCATAAGGATTGATACCGGAAAACCGCGGGTCGTCGAAGCCTGGCTGAAAGATCACGTTCGAATGGTTGCGCAGGATTTCCAGCATCGCGCCTTCGCTGATCAGGCCACGATCGAACAGCATGTTCATCAGCGTGTAGTGCACGAAGGTGGCGCAGCCTTCGTTCATCACCTGTGTTTGCCGCTGCGGATAAAAGTATTGCGCGACGACGCGGACGATCCTGACGATTTCACGCTGCCAAGGCTCCAGGACCAAGCTGTTTTTTTCCAGGAAGTAAAGCAGGTTCTCCTCGGGCAGCTTGAGCGTTTTCTTTCGCTCCGCGATGTTGGAATCCTTTGCCCCAACATTGTCTCCGCCCTTCGAAGGCGGCAGCGTGCGCCACAGATCGTTGTAAGAACGCTCTTCGTACTCCAGGCGCTCACGAACGCCTACACGCTGCCGCTCCGACGACAGCTTCGGCGGCCGGCGATATCTGAAGACCCCCTGTTCCATCAGCGCGTGGGCCGCATCGAGGATCGCCTCCACCGCGGCAACGCCGTGCCGCTCCTCGCAACGGGCAATGTAACCCTTGGCAAAGTCCAGATAGCTCAGGATCGCGCTGGCGTCCGTCCATTGCCGGAACAGATGATTGTTCTTGAAAAAATGATTATGGCCAAGCGCTGCATGAGCTGTCACCAGGGCCTGCAGGGCCATTGTGTTTTCCTCCATCAGGTAGACGATGCAAGGATTGGAATTGATCACCAGCTCATAGGCGAGCCCCCGCCCGCCTTTGCGATAGAGCAATTCCTGGTAGAGGAAATGCTTGCCGAAGGACCAGTGGCGATACATCAGCGGCATGCCGACCGAGGAATAGGCGTCGAGCATCTGCTGGGACGAGATGATCTCCATCTGCACCGGATAGATGTCGAGGTGAAGCTCTTCGATCGCGATCGCCTCGATCGCGTCGTAGGCGCGCGACAGTGTCTTGAAATCCCAGTCGGACCCCGAAAAGAGCAAACCTGATCTGCTGGTTTGGCCTGGTTTGCTGGTTGGGCCTGATTTGCTGGTTTGGCCCGACTTGCTGGTCTGGCCCGACGTGCTGGTCTGGTTCGCCATCGGCTCCCCTCAAGCGCTTTTCTGCAGGACCGGCTGCCTGGCAAAGAGCTGGCGAAAGACCGGATAGATGTCGGCTGCGTTGGCGATACGGCTCATCTGGAAATTCGGCCATCGCTGGTTGACTACGCTGTAGGCGCGCCAGAGCGAGGTCCCATTGTCGGTGGTGCCGAAAATATGGCTCTCACGTTCGTCGATGATCTCGACATAGGCGAAATACTGGCACAGGCGCATGATCTGGCCGTCCATCAGGCCGATGCAGCGCTCGGAATCGGTGACGAAATTGTCGCCGTCCGACGCCTGGGCGGCATAGATGTTCCACTCGTTGCTGGGATAGCGTTGCGCGATGATGCGGTGCATTTCCTCGAGTGCCGTGGAAACAACCGTGCCGCCGCTTTGCGTATTGTAGAAGAAGGTTTCCTCGTCCACCTCCTGCGCCTCGTGCGTATGGCGGATGAAGACGATTTCGGTGCGGTCGTAGCGCCGTTTCAGGAACAGGTGCAGCAGCACGAAGAAGCGCTTGGCCAGATCCTTCTCGCGTTCGCCCATCGAGCCGGATACGTCCATGAGACAGAACATGACCGCATTGGCATTCGGCACGGGCTGGGCGTCGAAACGGTTGAAGCGGATGTCGACGGGATCGACATAGGCGATCCGCTTGCGGCGGCGCTCAAGTCGCTCAAGCTCCTCCCGCAACGCTGCAATGCGCTGGCGTGCCGGCGCCGCGCTCTGCGGCTCGGCCTCCAGGAGTGCGAGTTGCTCCGCAATCGCATCGAGTTCCTCCTGCTTGGGGCGCCTTAGCGCAATCCGGCGACCATGGCTGTTTCGCATCGTGCGCCCGACATTGATGTTGGTCGGCGAACCGGTCGCAGCGAACCCGGCGCGGCGCGGTTTGAAGGATAGTATCTCCTTGAGGTTGAGCTTGACCATGTCGGGAAGTTCGAGATCCTCGAAAAAGAGGTCGAGCACCTCCTCGCGCGAGAGCACGAAACGAAAATCGTCCTCCGAGACCGTTTTCCCGGGAGACGAGCCGCCGCCGCCCTGGCCGGGCTTGGGAACCCGGTCGCCAGGGGCGAAATGCTTGTTGCCCGGCAGGATGTGCTGTCGCCTGCCGCTGTCCTTGGCATCGCTGAAGCTCGGCTCTGCTGTGCCCCTCGCCGGCATCGAGACGGTGTGCTCGCTGTCGACATCGGCGATCTTGCCGGTACGGATCCGATCCCGGATGGTTCGCTTCAGCTCTTCGCGCGCACGCTTCAAGAAGCGCTGGCGGTTGCCGAGGCTCTTGTCCTTTGGGTTCAGTCGGCGATCGACAAAGATCGGCATGGAACCATCCCGGCCGGACTCAGCCCGCCTTGTTCACCCGCATGTACCAGTCCACCAGCCGGCGGACCTGGCGTTCGGTGTAACCGCGTCCGACCATCCGATGCACGAACTCGGTATGCCGCTTCTCCGTTACGCTGTCCTGCTTGGAGCCGAAGCTGATCACCGGGAGCAGATCCTCGACCTGGCCGAACATCCGCTTCTCGATGACTTCGCGCAGCTTTTCATAGCTCGTCCACGACGGGTTGCGGCCATGGTTCCTCGCCCTTGCGCGCAACGTGAACTTCACGACCTCGTTGCGGAAGTCCTTGGGGTTGGCAATGCCGGCCGGCTTTTCGACTTGCGACAGTTCGTTGTCCAGCACCTCGCGATTGAGGATCTGGCCGGTATCGGGGTCTTTGTAGTCCTGGTCCTCGATCCAGGCATCGGCATAGGCGATGTAGCGGTCGAACAGGTTTTGGCCGTATTCGCTGTAGGACTCCAGATAGGCCTTCTGAATTTCATGGCCGATGAACTCGGCATAGCGCGTGGCCAGTTCCGACTTTATGAAGTCGAGATAGGCGGCTTCCGTTTCCTTGGGGAACTGCTCGCGCTTGATCGCCTCCTCCAGAATGTACATCAGGTGCACGGGATCGGCGGCCACTTCCTTGGTGTCGTAGTTGAAGGTCTGCGACAGGATCTTGAAGGCAAAGCGCGTGCTGACGCCGGTCATGCCTTCATCGACCCCGGCGGCATCGCGGTATTCCTGAACCGACTTCGCCTTGGGATCTATGTCCTTGAGGTTCTCGCCGTCATAAACGCGCATCTTGGTGTAGAGCGGCGAATTGTCATGCTCGGCCAGACGGGTCGAGACGGTGAACCGGCTGAGAATGTCGAGAACCTCCGGTGCACAGGAACTGGAGGCCAATTCGCTTTCGCGCAGCAGCTTTTCGTAGATCTGCCTTTCTTCGGTGACCCGCAGGCAATACGGCACCTTGACCACCAGGATACGGTCGAGGAATGCCTCGTTGTTCTTGTTGTTCTTGAACTGCAGCCATTCCGATTCGTTGGAGTGGGCTACGACGATGCCCTGATACGGGAAAGATCCGAAGTTTTCCGTACCGTTGTAGCTGCCTTCCTGGGTAGCGGTCAGCAACGGATGCAGGACCTTGATCGGCGCTTTGAACATCTCGACGAACTCGAGCAGCCCCTGCGTGGTCCGGTTCAGGCCGCCGCTGTAGGAATAGGCGTCCGGATCGGATTGGCTGAAATGCTCGAGCTGTCTTATGTCGACCTTGCCGACCAGGGCCGAAACGTCCTGGTTGTTCTCATCGCCTGGCTCGGTCTTGGAGATGCCGATCTGGCGTAGCCGCGAAGGCATCAGCTTGACGACGCTGAACTTGGAGATGTCGCCGGACAGTTCGTCGAGGCGCTTGGCCGCCCATGGCGAAATAAGACCGTTCAGCCGGCGCCGCGCGATGCCGTATTTGTCCTCCAAAAGGTCGCCCATGCGGTCAGGATTGAAAAGCCCGAGCGGCGATTCGAAAACCGGACTGATCTGGCCGCCGACCTTCAGCGTATAGATCGGACGCTCCTCCATCAGCTTCTTCAGCCGTTCGGCGAGCGAGGACTTGCCGCCGCCGACAGGGCCAAGCAGATAGAGAATCTGCTTGCGCTCCTCGAGCCCCTGAGAGGCATAGCGGAAATAGCCGGCTATGCGCTCGATCGTGTCCTCCATGCCATAGAACTCGGCGAAGGTGGGATAGACCTTGATTGTCCTGTTCGAGAAAATGCGGCCGAGCCGCTCATCCATGCTGGTGTCGATCAGGGTGGGCTCGCCGATCGCCTCGACCATCCGCTCGGGCGCCGAAGCATACATCGATTTATCCTCGCGGCAGGCAAGGAGATATTGCTGGATGCTTATCTCCTCCTGCGCCGCATTGGTGTAAATCTCCGAAAACAGATCGAAGACGTCGGAGTGGTTCTCGCGCATGGTATTCCTCGCCCCGGCCGGTCTGGTTGCTGTCGCCTCTTCACTCAACTGTCGGAAAGCCTTTGTGGTTCCCTATTACACGTAGTGCGTCCGCGACCGGATGTTAGGGGTCCAGACAGATATCGTGAACGCCTGGAAGTCAGCCAGCGAATGGCTCGCACAATGGAACGTTTCCGAGGGAAGTCCATTCTTCCACCAGCGCTTGCCGAGCGCAACAGCCCGCTGGGTACAAGTTGCCTTTCTGAGGGAATAAACCGCCCAGCAGTTGCCCGCGTTCAGCAGTTGCCCGCGTTCAGCAGTTGCCCGCGTTCAGCAGTTGCCCGCGTTAAGCAGTTGAATGGCGAATCACTGGCCATTCGGCGAAGAGAGTTGCACTGCGGTGTCCAACCCTGCACCGGGAGCAACGGTTTCGCTCCTGCTCGGTAACGAAACGAGGGAAAGGAGATGTTCCATGTTCGAGAACACCATGTGGTTGATCGTCGTTGCTGGCGGCCCGCTACTGCTGGCAATCGTGCTCGCCTACGCACTCCTTACGTGGCGACGCCGTGGGCCTGCAGAGCGCAGAGAAAGCGATCGGGCCACCGAGCGACTGTATCGCGAGGAAAACGATCGCCCGGGCGGAGGCAGTTGAGAACCGCATCGGCAGGCCCGACTTTGGTCTTGCTGCTAGACTCCAACACTTTCGGGCCAAAGCGCCCGGATCTGCTTCGGCAACGCGTCCCGCACCTTGGCCGACTGGCCGAGGTCGACATGCCTGGCGAGTACCTTGAACACGGATCTCGTCGCATCCTCGGGATTCACCGGTCGAGTGGATTTCATCTCCTCGGCCACCCGCTGCAAAAAATCCTCCAGCGAACGGCTGCTCGTCGGCAGATCACGCGGCCGATACCGATCATAGTAGGCTCCGCGCACAAGAAGCGGCAGTTCAGCCCCCAAATTGGCAGCCAGTTCGATCTGCAGCCAATCCCGCAAGGTGCGTAGAACGGCTCCCAGCATATGCCAGGCCACGCGCCTGTCGGGCCCGTGATCGGCCATGATCTCGTCCAGCCAGATGTTTGTCGTCTGCAGGGTTTTGTCAAAAACTTCCAAGCCGGTTGCGCTCATCGTCGCCTCCTCTGGGCAATCCAACACCCGCCCAAATCACCCGCCCAAAATACCCGCCATGACGCGCAAACGGCGATCGAGCGCAATTGTTTCGTCACTCGTTGAAAATTGTCCAAGAGCTCTTTACGCGTACAGTTACGAACGGGCACCCCTAGGAGGCCGCCATGAAGAGCGATACCGAATATCTACGTCTCGCCGTGGAGATCGCCACCGAGAGCCGGGCGAGTGGCAATCATCCTTTTGGGGCGCTCCTGGTCGGGCCGGAAGGCGACGTGCTGCTTTCGTCGGGCAACACCTACGCCCGGGATCGCGGCGTTGGCCACGCAGAGGCAAACGTGGCCCGCGCGGCCGCGCAGCAATACGACCCGACCTTTCTCGAGCGATGCACTCTGGTGACCTCGGTCGAGCCGTGCTGCATGTGCGCCGGGGCCTGTTACTGGGCTGGCATCGGCACCGTGGTCTACGGACTCAGCGAAAGGCGGCTGGCCGAGCTGACCGGAGACAATTCGGAGAATCTGACCCTCGATCTGAGTTGTCACCAAGTGTTCGCCGCCGGACGGCGCCATGTAGCAATCCGTGGCCCATTCCCTGAACTCGAAGAAGAGATCGTAACCGACCACAAGGATTTCTGGTGACCGAACCAAAAAGGACTGCTGTGAAGAATCCGTAGCCTCTGCGGCGCCACGAGCTCCGGCCACTTCCGGCCCAAAGGTTTGACACGCGAGGCCCGCGTGTTGTTGCAGAAAGCCATCGACGCGTTCATCGCAAATCCCGGTGCGCATCTCAAGACTCGCGCGCAAAACCGCCGACACGCAAAACCGCCGACTGGAACCTACATTCGGACTCGACCGACACGTTCATTCCACCAGTTGGAAAGCTCAGTTGCCCGGAACCTTCCTCCCCTCTCGCCGGTTTACCGCGGAGGGGTTGCAAATGGGTCGATATTTCAGCCTGTCAGCTGCGTCATTGTTGCTCGCGAGCGGCTCTGCCGGCGCCCAGTCGAGCACTCAGTCGGCACTTGAGCCCGCGGGAGCGGAAGCGCAGCAGATAGAAATGCTGTTTTGGGTCATGCTAAGCGGCGGCGCCGTCATTTGGCTGGGCGTGGTCGGCCTGCTTCTTCATGCAGCCCTGGTCAATCGCCGCAGGCTGGCCGAAAAATCTGCCAGCAGCATCATCCTTTGGGGCGGCGTAGTCTTCCCCTCGGTCACGCTTTGTGCGCTGCTCGCCTATGCGCTGTGGCTGATGCCTGGCCTTCGGCCCTTCGCCCAGGCGAGCCCCGCCGCCCTGCGGATCGAAGTCACCGGCAGGCAGTTCTGGTGGGAAGTTGTCTATCACCCTCCTCAGGGACCGCCGGTCACTTCCGCCAACGAGATCAGGCTGCCGGTCGGCGAGCGGGTCGAATTGACCCTGAAAAGCGCCGATGTGATCCATTCCTTCTGGGTCCCACCGCTCGGCGGCAAGATGGACATGATCCCCGGCCGCACCAACAGGCTTTCGATCATGGCCACCAAAGCTGGTATATTCCGCGGTCCGTGCGCGGAATATTGCGGCACGTCTCACGCGCTGATGGCGTTCTCGGCCGTCGCCATGGCGCCCGAAGCCTTCCGGTCCTGGCTTGCCGCCCAGGCAATTCCCGCGGAAGGGGCCGGCGCGAGCGGCGGCGCGCTGTTCCTGCGCCATGGCTGCGGGTCCTGCCATTTCGTCGCGGGCACCGATGCGCGCGGCCTGATCGGCCCGGATCTTTCGCATATCGGTTCCCGCGCCACCGTCGCAGCCGGAATCCTGCCCAACACCGAAGACGCCGTCACCCGCTTCATCGCCCGGCCCGACCTGATCAAGCCTGGCTCCGGGATGCCGGCCTTCGACATGTTGCCGCCGGACGATATTCGCGCCATAGCCGCCTGGCTGAGGGGCCTGCGATGAGCGCTGCGGTCAAGGAGCGTTCGCCGGAAGAATACAAGGTGCAGGAACAGCGGCTGCGCGCTGTGTGGGCCAATCCGACCGGTTGGCGCTACTGGACCTCGGTGAACAATTACCAGATCGGCCTCTGGTACGGCTCTGCGGCCTTCGCCTTCATGCTGTTTGCCGGCGTGCTCGCGCTCTTGATGCGGATGCAGCTCGCTGTGCCAGACAACGATTTTCTCTCGGCCGACTTCTTCAACCAGGCTTTCACCCTGCACGGCACGGTGATGATGTTCCTGTTCGCGGTACCGATCTTCGAGGCGGTCGCGATCTTCCTCCTGCCGCCGATGCTGGGCGCCCGCGAAATGCCGTTTCCACGCCTCGGAGCGTTCAGTTTCTGGAGCTTTTTGCTCGGCGGCATCTTCGTCTGCGGCTCGATCTTCTTCAATGCGGCGCCGTCGGCAGGCTGGTTCATGTATCCGCCGCTCGCCACCGACAAGGAGTTCTCCGGCATTGGCGCCGACATCTGGCTGCTCGGTCTTTCCTTCATCGAAGTCGCCTCGATCGCGGCCGCCGTCGAGCTCATCGTCGGCATCATGAAATGCCGCGCGCCGGGCATGCGCATCAACCTGATGCCGCTCTTCGCCTGGTACCTGCTGATCGTCGCCGGAATGATCCTGTTCGCCTTCCCGCCGCTGATCGCCGGCGATCTCCTGTTCGAGATGGAACGGATGTTCGATTGGCCGTTCTTCGATGCGGCGCGCGGCGGCGACCCGCTCCTGTGGCAGCATCTGTTCTGGATATTCGGCCATCCAGAGGTCTACATCATCTTCCTGCCGGCCATCGCGCTGATGGCCATGATCGTGCCGACTTTTTCGCAGCGTCCGATCGTTGGTTATTCCTGGATCGTGCTCGCGGCAGTCGGGACGGGGTTCCTCTCCTTCGGCCTGTGGGTGCACCATATGTTTGTGACAGGCCTGCCGCAGATCTCGCTGGCCTTCTTCTCGGCGGCCTCCGAGGCGGTGGCGATACCGACCGGCGTGCAGATCTTCGTCTTCATCGCCACCATGCTGGCCGGCCGGGTGATCTTCTCGACCCCGATGCTGTTCGGCACCGGAGGGCTTGCCATCTTCGTCATCGGCGGACTGACAGGCGTCATGGTGGCGCTCGCACCCTTCGACTGGCAGGCGCACGACACGTATTTTGTCGTTGCGCATCTCCATTATGTGCTGATCGGCGGCATGCTTTTCCCGGTGGTGGCCGGGCTCTATTACTATTACCCGCTGATCGACGCGAAGAAACTCTCCGACCGGATGGGGCGGATCGCCTTCTGGCTGATGTTCTGCGGCTTCAACATCGCTTTTTTCCCCATGCATCTGAGCGGCTTGCGCGGCATGCCCCGACGCGTCTTCACCTATCCAGCCGAAATCGGCTGGGACTGGCTGAACCTGATCTCGACGGCCGGAGCCTTCATTTTCGCCGCGGGCGTGCTGGTGGTCGTCTTCGACGTGCTCAGGCCAAAGCACCGGCAGCCGCGCGGCGAATTCAACCCGTGGAATGCCGGCACGCTGGAATGGATTTCCGAGCCGGAGGAGAACTGGGGCGTCCGCTCGATACCCATCGTGCGCAGCCGCTACCCCTTGTGGGACCAGAAGGACCTTGCCCGCAAGGTCAACGAAGGCCGCTATTATCTGCCCGACGCGGAAGAGGGATGGCGCGAGGGACTGGTCACCACCGTGCTCGACGCCGAACCCGTCCAGGTGCTGCGCGTCGGCGGCACCTCGCATGTCACCATCGTCTCGGCTCTTTCGCTCGGAGGCGCCTTCATCGCGCTTACCTTCCACTGGTGGATCGCGACGGCGCTGGCCGCAATCATCTGCTTTTGCGCCATCATCTATTGGCTCTGGACGGGCACTGGCGAAATCCCCGAGAAACCGGAAAAGGATGTCGGCCTGGGCCTCAGCCTGCCGCTTTATGCCTCCGGCTCCGATTCGGTCGGCTGGTGGGCGATGTTCATCACCATGGTGGGCGATGGCACCGCGTTCGCCAGCCTCGTCTTCGGCTATTTCTTCTACTGGACGATCCATGCCAACTTCACCGCGGGGATTGCCGGGCCCGATGCGGTCTGGTCGCTGGTGGCTGCCAGCCTGTTCGCTGCGGCGTGGGGCCTGATGGTGGCGGCACGCACGGTCAACAGGCGCGGCGCTACGGCCACTATGCGCGGCTTGCTGGTGCTGTCCCTGCTAACGACCGTTGCCGCGTCCGCCACAGGCCTGGCCGCGCCATTGTCTCCAGGCATGGACCCGACGCGCCACGTCTATCCCGCAATCGTCTGGATCCTGGTGATCTGGGTGCTCGCCCATGCAGCGCTCGGCACAGTCATGCAGGCCTATTGCCTGGCCCGCTCGCTGGCCGGCCGACTGACACCGAAGCATGACCTGGATCTAGGCAATGTGGTGCTCTACTGGCATTTCCTGTTGATTGCCGCCGTCATCACCTTCGCCACAATCGGCCTCTTTCCGGCAGCGATGTGAGGCGGCGATGCGGCTCGTCCCGAAACAGATCGAGACACTGTGGACGCTGTTCACCGCGCCGGTGGTGTGGGCTGCGCATTTCCTTGTTTGCTATATCGGCGCGGCGATCTATTGCGCCAAGCCCGAGCTTGTCGGGCTGAGTTTCAGCGCTGTGCGCGCCGGCATCGCCGCCGCCACCGTGATCGCCCTGTCGCTGATTGCGCTGTCAGCATGGCTCGCCTGGCGGCAATGGGGCTTCGGCACAGACGATCCGCCGCATGACGATCCGACGAGACGCGACCGGACCCTGTTCCAGGGCTTTGCGACGCTGCTGCTCTCGGGTCTCAGCTTCATCGCCGTGATCTTCACCGCGATGCCCGCGTTGTTCCTGACGGAGTGTATCCGGTGAGACGCGCCTGCCTCATCCTCGGCATCCTTGTCCTCGCCCTGGTCTGGCTCGGGCCGCTGCTCGATGGCTGGCGGGATTCGTTTTCGGCGCACATGCTGGCGCATATGGGAGTGGTGGCGATCGCAGCGCCGCTGATGGCGATTGGGATCCCGCTCGGCCCGACACCAGGTGCAAGCCGGGCGTTCACCCTCGCGCTACCCGCCTCCCTCGTCGAACTCATGATCGTCTGGTCCTGGCACGCACCGGCCTTGCGGGCTCTGGCGCAAAGCTCGCTGTTTGTCACCGCTGTCGAGCAGGCCACGTTCCTCGCCGCCGGGCTGTTCCTGTGGCTGGCCTGCCTGCCGCGCCGCGGCTCGGACACCACAGGCAATGCCGCCGGCGCCTTTGCCCTGCTTCTGACGTCCATACACATGACCTTGCTCGGCGCGCTGCTGGCGCTGACCCCGCGGCCGCTTTATGGGACCGGCGAGACAAGCTGCTTCGGCGTCGCGCTCTCCGCCCAGCAGGATCAGGAACTTGGTGGCGTCATCATGCTTCTGGTCGGCGCCGCGGTGTACGTGGCCGGCGGCGTGACGCTTTTCGCGCGCATCCTCGCCACACCACCGCGAAAGACGGTCTGATGCATATCGGCTGGAAGAAGCTCGCCATCGCGCTTGCCATTCTGCCCTTTGTCGTGGTGCTGGCGGCTTGGATCGGCTTTTTCAATGTCGGTGCCTCGAGCGGCCACTGGAAGATCACAGAATGGTTTCTCCATTTCGCCATGCGATCGGCTGTGCGCACCTATGCCCTGGCGGTCGACGTTCCAGAGGCTCTGCCGCGCCATGCGATTCAGCCGGCCGCCGGGCATTTCGCGCGCGGCTGCGCCATTTGTCACGGTGCGCCGGGCGAGCCGCGATCTCCTGTCGTCTTGAGAATGCTGCCGCAGCCGCCTGACCTTGCCGGGACCATCGGCGAATGGTCGGACGCGGAACTTTTTCGTATCGTCAAGCACGGCGTGCGTTTCACCGGCATGCCGGCCTGGCCGACGCAGGAACGCGACGACGAGGTCTGGGCGATGGTCGCCTTGCTGCGCGAACTGCCGTCGATGGACGAAGCCAGCTATCGTGATCTCGCCTATGGCGAAAGGCCTGCGCCTCCTGCAGACGCTGCCAGAACCCTGCCGCAAGCGCTCGCGGATTGCGCCCGCTGCCACGGCGAGGACGGTTTTGGGCGCGGTTCCGCGATACCCGTTCTGGCCGGGCAGAGCGAGGCCTATCTCCTTGAAAGCCTGCGTGCCTATGCCGAGGAAGGCCGGGCAAGCGGATTGATGAGCCTGCCAGCCATTGCGGCAGGGCCTCAACTCTGGCCGGACCTGGCCAAGCATTTCGCTGCCCTGCCGGCGATGCATCCCGGCGGCGGGGGCGATCCAGCACTTGTCCGGCGCGGCAAGGAAATCGCCGAGAGGGGCGTCAGGGAGGCCAATGTGCCCGCCTGTCTCGGCTGTCACGGAAGACACGACCGCAGCCCACTCTATCCCTCGATCGCCGGCCAGCCGGCGCGCTACATCGAGACGCAGCTTGGGCTGTTCAGGGCGGGAAAGCGGGGTGGAACGCGCTTCGGTCATCTCATGGTCAATGCGGCGAAGGGTCTGAAGGACGACGACGTCCGCGCGCTTGCGGCCTACTTCTCCCGATCGGCCGCTCCGTCCGCAACCGCAACGCGATAGGTGCGTTTGGGTTCTTTCAACTTTTTCGAGGTTCTGGTGAATAACTTGCTTACCGCCCTTCTCATGCTGATCATTGTTTTCGTAATTGCCGCGGGAGCGATCTTCTTCCTGTCCCGCGAAGAGGCGACCGTTCCGATCGCCGAGACCTATGGCCCCAACCCGACCCTGCCGGAGCCCAATCCGACCTGGCTGCCGACCGTCCATGTCGCCAGGGCCACGCCGTGGCCGCAGGGCACGAAGCCGACAGCGGCCCAGGGATTTGCAGTCAACGAATATGCCGGCGGGCTCGACCATCCGCGCTGGCTGTATGTTTTGCCAAACGGCGACGTGCTGGTCGCCGAGAGCAATGCGCCGCCCAGGCCGGAGGAGGGCTTCAGCATACGCCGCTTCATCGTCGATTTCTTCCAGAGTCAGGCCGGCGCGGGGACGCATACCGCCAATCGCATTTCGCTGCTGCGCGATCAGGACGGCGACGGGGTGGCGGAAACCAAAACCGCCTTTCTCACCGGGCTGTTCTCGCCATTCGGCATGACCCTGCTCAACGGCAAGCTCTACGTCGCCAACGCCAATGCAATCGTGGCCTTTCCCTACCAGGAGGGTGCGACCGAGATCACCGCACCAGCGGAGAAGATCGTCGACCTGCCTGCGGGGAGGAACCACCACTGGACCAAGGACGTGACCGCCTCGCAGGACGGCACGAAGCTCTATGCGACGGTCGGATCCAATTCCAATGTCGGCGAGAACGGCCTGGAGGCAGAGCAGAACCGCGCCGCCGTGCTGGAGATCGATCTCGCCTCGAAGCAGACGCGTCTCTTCGCCTCCGGCCTGCGCAATCCGAACGGCCTGTCGTGGCACCCGCAAAGCGGTGAGCTCTGGGTCGTCGTCAACGAGCGCGACGAGATCGGCAGCGATCTGGTGCCGGATTACATGACTTCGGTGAAGGATGGCGGCTTCTATGGCTGGCCTTACAGCTATTTTGGCCAGCACGTCGATAATCGCGTCAAGCCGCAGCGGCCCGACCTCGTCGCCCAGGCGATCAAGCCGGACTATGCGCTCGGGGCGCACACGGCTTCATTGGGACTGACCTTCAACACAGGCGACCTGTTCGGTCCTCAATACAGGAATGGCGCTTTCGTCGGGCAGCATGGCTCGTGGAACCGCAGGCCGCACAGCGGCTACAAGGTGATTTTCGTGCCGTTTACCGGCGGCAGGCCCTCCGGCCCGCCCCAGGACATCCTCACCGGCTTCCTGAGCGAGGACGACAAGGCTTTTGGCCGTCCTGTGGGCGTGGCGATAGACCGGCGCGGCGCCCTGCTGGTGGCGGATGATGTCGGCAACAAGGTCTGGCGGGTCGTTCCAGCTCAGACGCAATCGGCGCTGTGAGCAGTTCGTGCTGCCGGCGACCCGATGAGGAAGCGATAGGACGCCGCTTGCCGTTGCCGGTCGGAAACAGCGTTCCCGCACCGATCAAGCCGAAATCAAGCTGTCGTTGCCAATCCGCGCCCGCGTGCATGCCGGACCCTCTGACGCATACGATCGGCAAGGGAAGCGAGCGAGCCTTGCGCCGTGCGCGTCCCAAGAACGGATTGCAGGACAACGCCCTGCGTTGCGAATTTATGCTTGAACGCCTCTGCACCGCACAGGAAATCGACCGTGCTCAAGCCGTGATCGAACGACCACTGTATGTAGTCCATCATCAGGATCATGCCCGGCGACGCCCGGCTGAAATCCGGATCGAAAGTGGTCACGAACGCCATCATGGTGTGGTGCTGGACGAAGTTGATGGAAATCGCGACCATCGCGCCATCGCATTCAAGTACGAAAATGTGCAGCACGCCGGCGCGCGCCAGCGCGTCAACGAGTGCGGCCAGTACCGGCGCTCCCTCTTCGAAAAGTTGCGATTCACGCTTGCGCTCGACCAGCCATCTGCGCTTCAGCGCAGAGAGCCGGTCCAGTACCGGCTGCAGTGGCTCGTCTGGCGCAAGCAGGCGAAATTTCATTTCCCCGGCTTCTTCCAACGTCTTGACGCCGCGCCGATAGTTCTGCCGCGTCTTTTTCGATTGCTCCGCGAACCACGCGGCTCCGCTCGCCCACTGTCCGGCGACGCGATAACTGACTTCCTCCCTGTGATTGGGCCGAAGCCTGATCCCGCTGGAGGTATCCGGAGTGAAAATCTTGCGGGCCGCCGCACCCGGCAAGAGACGATTAAGAAAGGCAATATCGAAGCCACCGGCGTCACAGATCCGGGCCCATACGTCCTGCAGGGCCGATGACGAGCATTCCGGAGCAACGAGAATATCGCCGTAATCGGTATAGCTGTTGGCCGCCCATTCGAGAAACCGCAGGCCCTTGCGCTTGCGGATCGCCATGGGAAGGACAGCAACGAGCCTGCCACCATTCCAGACCAGGCCGATCCGCAGCGCGCGCTGGTCACGGTCCGCTACGGTATTCCACCAGGCCGAAATCCAGGCATGACTCTGAAAGACCAGCCCATCGGTGCGATGCCAGAGATGCACCCAATCGGCTTCGATCGCAGCCAGGCGATCCGCCGAACGGACAACTTCCAGGCGCTCTGCGCTCGAAGCGTCAATCGAAACAATGGTGTTCATGAAGGGGAACGATCCTGTGCGATGGCATCGGGACGCCTCTGGAACGGTCTGCGGAGATGCCCTCCCATCTTCCTGAGCGGCAGGATGTAAAGCCCAAAGAGCGATTGATAGTCGCGCACATCGCGATCTATCAGACCAAATTTGAGGTCTTCATCCGGATCCGGGACAAACTGCGTCCCGAAGAGGCGATCCCAGAACGAAAACAGCAGGCCAAAATTCTTGTCGTAGTGGCGAGGGTCGATGCTGTGGTGCACCTGGTGCCAGTGCGGACACAAGATGACGTTGTTCAACGGGCCGAAGGAAATCTTGAAATGGGTATGACGAACAAAGTCCATCATCAGGATGTTGCGGACTACATAGACGTTGATGCCGAAGATGGCGATCTCTACCGGATCGAGCGCGATCAGGCTCCAGATGCCGAAGCAGATCCCCGGGATGACGCCATCCCACATGCGGTTCATCAGGTCGTCCAGCGGATGAACCCGATCCTTGGTGATTCCCACCATCACCTCGGCCGAATGATGCACTTTGTGCAATTCCCACAGGAACGGGAAGTGGTGCTGGGCGACATGGTAGAGATAGTATGAAATGTCGTAGGCGATCAGCATGGTTGCGGTGAAGATGGCGATCGTCACCGGCCCGGCCGCGCTATCGATGAGCGGCGCCTCGATATCGAGCAGCCAGCCGATTGCCTGGTGCGTCCCATAGCCGACGGCGGCAACAAAGGTGACGCCGGCAGGGATGAGCAGGAATGGCATTATCGCCCGTTTGGTGACCCAAAATAGGACATCCGCTCGCGCCGACGGGTGCAGGATGACTTCCGCGGGGAAAGCGAAATCGAAAAAGTCCCTGAGGGATTTATGCTCGACAGTCCGCCAGTAAGCGACCACCGCGCTCCCCAGTGCCGTGAAAAACAGGAGGCCGAGCGTCACCAGATCGACGTTCGAAAGCTTTTCCACAATCAATCCGGCGAATTCAGAAAACATCGTTGCGGTGGCTCCTGGGCCGTAAGATGGCCATCCGGCGAATTGCGAAGCAAGAAACTTGCCAAACCCACTGCATGTTGCCGGCAACCAAATGGCTATTGCGGCTGCAACAAGCATAAGCATGCCGGATTTGCGCCAGACTAGCAGTTCAACCGTAACAAAACGCTAAAAGTTCGAACGCAATTAATCTCGAACATGGCCGAAACACCGGAGAGGCCGCTCCGCTGCAGCGCCGGTCGCTATCATAGCGGCCGGCGGATTGCCGCGATGTGTATCTCAATTCCGTCGTCGCCCACTTCGCCACGCCAGGCGATGCGTTCGGCCGGCTGCCTGACGCCAAAACGCGGTGAAACCCAGCCGCCCTGCCCCGGTGCGTCGCCGCCGGCACGGATGTCGACCGCAGCGTCCGGAAAGCGCATGGCTATCAGCGGCTCATCGCCGCGCAGTACCGTGACCGTGTTTTCGTCCCGGTCGGTGCCGAGGCCGGCTGCGAGTTGAAAGACGATCTCGGCCACACGCCTGCCGCCGAGCAGTTGGTCGGTCACGACGATGCCGTCGGCCCGGTGCATCACGGTGCGCTGATGCATGACGCCGAAGCGGCTTTTATACCCGTCATGGCGGGCGCGCAGCTTCCAGTGCGTTCCCGGCTCGCTCTCCACCAACTCCGCAACCGCCTTGTGCGACCAGTTGAACATCCCGGCGATGATGCTTTGGCTTTTGCCCTCGATATTCAGCGTGTTATGCGCCGGTGTCGAGCGAAACCAGTTGCGCCAGACGCCTCCCGAACCGTAGAGCCAGGTGCCGGGATCGACCAGCACCGGCTCGCCATCGATGCACAAGGTGAGCGACAGCGCGTCGGCATGGCCGTGAGCCGCTATCGAGAGATAGCCGAGCGGGCCGTGGTCGAATGTCAGATCGATGCTGCGGCCGTTCATCTCGCCGCGCCAGACCGAGAGCCCGCCCTGCGTGAACGTTTGCAGCCCACGCGACACCGGTGCCGGCTCCAACGGCGTGCCAAAGACAAGCGCCCGAAAATCGTCGGGTCCCGCTGCCTTGCCCGGCATCTGTAGAAAGCCATGGATGGCGGCGGCGACGGATCGGACATAGTCCGGCTCGTCCCCGAGCGTCAGCACGCGACCTTCGTCATTGTCGCCAAAGCCGGCGGCTTGTGGCAGCCAGGCGACAAAATTGGCAAAAGTGGCCAGGCGCGCTTCAACGGGCGAGGCAAACGGCGTTCCGGCCTGGCGTGCCGCAGCGGCGCACAGCAAGATGAGTTCGGCGGTGAAGGCCGCATATGTCGGGGTTTGCTCGGCACCGGCGCCATCGGCGAGAATCTGCTTGCGCGCCTCAGCCAGGAGGGCGCCGCGTGCAGCGTCGGGTGCGGCCCCCAACGCCAGGCCGACCAGATACTCGCCAGCCAGTTCAGCGACGAGATGATTGTTGGCGGAGGAAAACCGGGAGGGGAACCGCGGCAGCCAATAGGCGCTTGCCGCCAGTATTTCGCCCACTTGCTGCCGTGTCGCCGCGCCCAGTTGGTCGCCGACGAGGTCCATGGTGACAATCAGGCTGATGGCGCGCAGCGCGACTTCGATGCCGGAGGCCCAGCCAACCCCCCGAAACGGCGGGTTGGCCGAATGCCAGCTGTCGATCGCCGCCTCTATGGCCCTCCGGGACTGGTCGTCGCCGGCGAGAAGCAGGTGGGCGGCCAGTGGCGGCAACTGCTGCAGCCGGTTGATCTCCCAAACATATTTTACATCGCCACGGCCGCCGCCATGGCGAAAATCGATATCGAAAGTATGGGCCTCGGCACCCGGCCAAAGCCTGCCGGTCACCGGATCAAGGCGCCAAAGCTCAGGAGGAAACAGCCGATCGGGATCGCGCCGTGGCCATGTCCGCCCAAGTGCGGAAAACTCGCCGCCAAGCGTGTTTTGCGCCGCCGCCGCTATGGCTTGCCGTTGTGCCGGTGTCGCAGCCAGCACAGCATCGCGCAATCCACGCAGCACCGGATGCAACCGGGGCGAAGCATAACGTTGCCAGCCGCCGTCGCGGCGGCGCGAAGCGATCCTTCGACGCTGCTCGCCCAGCCGGTGCAACACCTCAGCCGGCTCCATGCTGCGCAACCGGTTGATGTACCAGCCGATTCTCATACCGCCCCGCCAGGGTTTGGATTCTTGTATACCATGCTGTCGAAAAGCCGAGCGACCGCAATCCTCTTTTCCGATCCTGCGGTTAATATCTCCAACCATGAAACGGAAAGAGTGGCGATGAGAAGGACTGCGTTTGTTGCAGCGTGGATGCTCGGCATGGCGATAGCCGCCAGCGCTGCGCCGATCCCGCTGCAGCGCGGCGTTGGCGTGCATGAATGGCTCAACTGGTCGCCGGTGGAGGAGGATGGATCCTACCGTTGGCCTCCCTATCGCAGCGAGCAGGAGTGGCGCGCTGGACATAGGCCGCTCACCGATTGGCCCGGCGACGCGTTTGCGCGCATTCGGTCGATGGGCTTCGACTTCGTCCGGCTGAGCGTCGACCCCGGCCCTCTGCTTGCCAGCCGGGGCGCCAAGCGCCAGCAGGCGCTCGACATACTTGCCGCCGCGGTCGAGCGGGTCACGTCGGCCGGCCTCAAGGTGGTTTTCGACCTGCACGGCGTCACCCAGGTTCCGGCCTACAGCATGGAGATGATCTATGACGGCGCCGACAGCGAAGGCGTTGCCAGCTATCGCGAAATGGTTGTGGCGGTCGCCGCCATGCTGGCCAGGGTTGGCACCGACAAGGTAGCCCTCGAGCCTTACAACGAGCCGGCATACTACCCCTGTGATTCGAGCGGCAGCGATGACTGGCAGCGGATCATGGCAGACACGGTCCGCGATATTCGCGCAGTCAGCAGTGAACTCACCATCGTCGCAACAGGCGCCTGTGGCGGCAGCATTGCCGGACTGGTCAATCTCGCCCCCGGCTTTGACGATCCGAATGTCTACTACAGCTTCCATATGTACGAGCCGCACAGTTTCACGCACCAGCGGTCTGACGGGACAGGCGCTTTCGCCTCGGGGCTGCCCTGGCCGGCCGACAGCAGCACGCCCGAAAAGGTGACCGAAACCCTTAAGGCCCGGATGGACGCCGCCGGCTTGAGCCCGGTCGAGCAGGTGATGAACATGGTCGCGGCGCGTGAAGCAATCGCGCGGTATTTCGAGCAGAATTGGGGGCCGAGCGAACTCGAGGCGAGCTTCCGTCAAGCGGTCGACTGGGCCGAGGCGCATGGCATTCCAGGCCGGCGGCTGTTCATGGGCGAATTCGGCGTCATCCTCATGTCTGCGGACGGCCGCATGGGCGCGTTCGACGCTGACCGTCTGCGCTATCTCGAGGCGGTGCGCCAGCAGGCGGAACGCTTCGCGATACCTTGGTCTGTCTGGGAATTCGCCAATCCCCATGGGATGACCGTCATCCGGCCCGAAGGGCCTGCGGTCCCGGACTTGGAGATGTTGCGGGCACTGGGCCTGCCATAGCTGCCATTACCCCGCTGCACGGGGGAGCATCAAATCACGCAACGGCAGGAGCTACGGTCTGCGGCCGCAACCGTCGGTGGCACTTAAATCAGGCCGCAGAGTTTTGGTCAATCAGTCAAGTCCAGCTTTGAACCACCTTGGCGGCTTCTCCTCGTGATCCGGTTTGTCAGCAACCAAGTGTTTAATACATTCGTCGTAAACAGAGTCGCGAATACGCGCGCCCAGGGAAGAGATAATGTGTGGAATTGCCGGCTGGATCGGCCCGAGGGTCGAGAATCCACAAGATCGGGCCGCCAAAATGTCCAGCACATTGCGGCATCGTGGTCCCGATGCCGAAGGCATCGAGTTCCTGGACTTGAATACCGGCGAGAACCAATTGGCATTGGTGCACCGCCGCCTGGCGATTATTGACTTAAACGCCGAATCAAATCAGCCGATGCATATCGACGACGGCCGTCTCAGGATTATTTTCAACGGCGAAATATACAACTACATCGAGTTGCGCCAGGAACTGATCGGCCTCGGTCATCATTTTCGAACGCGCTCCGACACTGAGGTGCTGCTCAGAGCTTACGATCAGTGGCACTTGTGCATGTTTGACCGATTGAGCGGCATGTTCGCTTTTGCGCTCTGGGATGCTCAGAGGCACGAATTGATCCTCGGCCGGGATCCCTTCGGCAAAAAGCCCCTTTATCTGATGCAAAGCGAAAAATTGCTGTCGTTTGCCTCGGAGATCAACGCGTTGTTGTCATCGCAGCCAAAAGCGCAGCTCGATCTAGACACCGTGCACGAGTATTTGCGCTGGCGTTACGTGCCTGGACCGCGCACGCTTTTTAAACAAATCCGCAAACTCAACCCCGGAAGCTATGCCGTTTGGTCGCAAGGGACCGTGACGGAAACGCGCTATTATACGCCTCCAGATCAAACGGATCTGACCGAGGATATCGAAGACGAAACCGCCAAGCGACGATTTCTGGAGCTGCTCGACCATTCCGTCGAGATCAGAATGCGCAGCGATGCACCCTTTGGCGCCTTTCTCTCCGGAGGCCTCGATTCGTCAGCAATCGTCGCCCTGATGACCAAGCACAGCGACAAGCCCATTCGTACTTTTTCGGTCGGTTTCAGCGAACCGGCCTATAGTGAACTCCCATTCGCGCGACGCGTCGCCGATCATTTCAAGACTGATCATTGCGAACTGGTCATTGAAGCGGACGACCTGATTGACCAACTGCCCAAGTTGATTCGCCATCTGGGCGCGCCTGTTTCACAAAGTTCGGACATTCCAATTTACCTGATGTCGGAGCGAGCCTCGCAGGACGTCAAGATGGTGCTCACAGGGGAAGGGGCAGACGAGATTCTCGGCGGGTATCCCAAACATCGCGCAGAGTCACTGGCTGGAATTTACCGGTCGCTCGTTCCAGCCTTGCTCCACAATAACCTCCTCGCCCCTTTGATACGCGCCATGCCTGGCGCATCGGCCAAGTTCGATACATTTGCCCGAAGCGCGGGTGAAAGAGACTTTGCCGCCCGGATGATCTCCTGGTTTGGAGCCATGACAGCGCGGGAACACGGTCGCCTCATCGGTGCGCCGGCCAATTGCGGCAATGAACGTAACGACTTCCCGTTCTCCTCAAGCGCGAAGGCATCCCATCTTCGCCGGGCGCTGTTTTTCGATCAGACATCGTGGTTGCCCGACAATCTCTTGGAACGAGGCGACCGGATGATGATGGCCGGTTCAATCGAAGGAAGAATGCCGTTCCTCGATCGCGATCTGGTTGCGTTCGTCAGCAAATTGCCCGATCGCTACAAGGTGGGTTGGCGGAAGGGTAAGCTGATCTTGCGCAACAGCATGGCGAACATGCTTCCTGAGGAAATTCTCAACCGCCGCAAGATCGGGTTCAAGGTGCCTGTCGCCGAATGGTTTCGCGGGTCGATGAGGAACTACGTGCACGACCATCTTTGCTCCTCTCAATCCGTCATTCGCAGCTATTTGAGCGCGAAATACCTTGATCAAATTGTCTCGGAGCACACCAAGGGTGCGGCAGACCACGAAAAGCTAATATGGGCGCTGTTGAATTTGGAAATATTCCATCGCGAATTCGCGCTTGGAGCGCCGCAGTGACGCCAATGGGATCGGTGTCGCGCTCGACCCGCAGCTGCTCGTCTTAGGCTCACCTGCGCACTCAAGCGACGGCGCGCAACCTCAGCGTCCATGTTTACAGGACAGCGTCAGCGCTTGACCGATTGAGCCTTTAACGCGACCGACCTCCAGACGTCGCAGATCGCACCGACGAACGGTGCGAGCTCAAGCCGTTCCCGATGCACGGCCATCGCGGCAGCACCAAGCCTGGCTCTCAATGCCGGATTCTCGACCAGCCGTGTCAGCGCCTCGGTCAACGCCGCAACATCGCCGGGCGGCACCAGCAACCCGGATTGCTCGCTTGTGATGATATCCTCCACGGCGCCGACAGGCGTCGTCACTACCGCCAGACCTGCGGCCATACCTTCGATGACCGAGACGGGGAGGTTTTCGGCAAAGGAGGGCAGGACCAGAATGTCCGCCGAAGCGATCAGCGAAGCGACCTCGTCGGGCCCGACCCAGCCAGGAAGGGTAACGCGCTCGGCAAGGCCCAGTTCGGCCGTTCTCATCCGTGCCGCCTCGACGTCGCCATCGCCGGCGATCGTCGCGCGCCAACTCCTGATCGGCTCCATGCGGTGCAGCGCATCCAGCAATTGCGGCACGCCCTTGCGGTCGCCGATGCGGCCAAGGAACAGGATATGCACATGGTCGCCGCCACCGACATGCGCCAAGGAGGGAATCGCCGTGGCGTTGGGAACGATGACGATATTGTCGGTCGCCCGCGGTGCCCGGCTGGCGACGAAGTCGCGCCAAAGCCCGCCCAAGACGATCACCCGACCGGCACGCTCGAACAGAGCTTCGATGCGGCGGCTCATGAAACTGCGATCGTCTTTCCAGAATGTCTCATACTCCGCCCCGTGCAAATGCAGGACATAGGGTATCGACAGCAGCCGTGCGCAGGCGGCGATCACCATCTTGCGATAGGTGCTGCCGGAGACTGATATATTGATGTGGATGACATCGGCGCGCTTGCCCAAACGCGCCGCAAGCATGCGCAAGCAAAAGTCAAACATATAGAAGATCGAAAATCCGACATGCCCCGGGCCGCGGCTGGCAAGGAAGCGCACATCGATGTCGGCGATCTCCTGCCGCTCGAACTCCTGCTTCAGCGCCCCCATGATGCGGTCGATCCCGCCCTGCCCCGAAACGCCCGAAGGCGTCGCGACAAGGACGTGGACCTTTTGATTGTGAACCGGACGCTGCAACATGACTCCATTTCGGAACGACAAAGCAAAGGTTTCAAATAGGGTTTACTACGAATCCGTTAGTTCAAACTGAATCTGTTCACCCTTTGCCGTCATCACGCTGGATTTTCCGCCGGTCGACGGTTAACGAAGGTGAATTTTCGGGGACAACCCTTTGCTGCTGCGCTCCACGCTCATCTATGCCCCGGCGATCCTGCTGACGCGGATTTCCGCGCTGCTCCTGCTGGTCATCGTGACGCGGTTGATCGATCAGACCGAGTATGGCCTGCTGACCCTGGTGGTGACCGTCGGCGAAATGACCGACGTTGCGGTAACCAACTGGCTGCGCATCGCTTTGCTCAGGCTTGGCGGCAAAGGCGACGTCAGCCGCGGCAGCCTGATACTGGCCGGGCGGGTGTTGCTTGCCAGCACGGCACTGGCGCTAATCATATCCGTGGTCGCCTCCGCAGTGATCGTGCCGGAGCGCTGGGTCGAGTTCGCGACCGCTGTGTGCAGCTACCTGATTGCCGGTTCCATCGGCCGCTACGCGTTGACGGTGCTGCAGATGCAGCAGCGTCATTCGGTCTATTCGATGCTCGAGTTCCTGCGCGCCCTGCTGCAGCTGGCGCTGCCGATCGGCGCCATCGTCCTGTTTCAAGATTCCTTTCTGACGGTATCGCTCGGCTCGAGCCTTGGTGTTTTAATCGCCGGTATCGTGGCGGGCATCATGGCATCCCGACGCGTCGTTGCCGGTCCGCCACGCTTCACCCAAAAGGAGTTCTTCGTCCTCGGCGTGCCCCTGGTCATAATGGCGCTGGTAGGCTTCGGCCTGCATAGCGCCGAGCGTGTGTTCCTCAAGATCTATTACGATGCCGGCGCAGTGGCGATCTTCGCCGCAGCCTATGCACTGGCCCGCCAGCCGATCGATATGGTCGCCAATTCCATTAACATGGGCGCCTTTCCCGAGGTGGTCAGTCGGTTCGACGACGACGGGCCTGCGGCATCGGGCCGGTTGCTGTCGCAATTGATGGCCTTGATGATGCGCCTATGCCTGCCGGTTGCAGCGATGCTGGTCGCACTCAGCAGCGATATCACGCAGCTACTGCTGCCCTCCGAATATCACGGCCGTTTCGGTCTGCTCTTTCCGATCATCGCCTTCAGCGTGCTGTGTGCCAATCTCGCCAGCTTCGTCTATGGCACCGTGGTGCACGCGCACAAGCGGCCGTGGCTGCTGATCATCGCCAATTCCTTCGGCTCGGTGGCGACAATCGCACTGTCCGTGCTGTTGATCCCGCCGATGGCGGAGGTCGGCGCTGCTTTGGCACTGGCGGGCGGATCGCTGGTCGGCCTTTTAGCCTGCATTATCATCAGCGAACGGCTCACCCCGGTGCCGGTGCCATGGCGCGACATCGGCATGTCGGTCGTCATCTCGACCAGCACGGGGCTGGCCGCCGGCCTTGCCAGCGCTCTGTTCGGCGATATGCCGGCCATCTTCTCGCTCGTCGCCGGCGGCGCCGCTGGCGCAGTGGTTTTCTTCGGGCTGACCTGGCTGGTCTACCCTGCCGCCGCGATGCAATTCGTAGCCAAGCTGAGGGCGCGGCTAAGGCTCGCCTAGGCCGCAACGGCATTTGCCAAATTGCCGTGCCATAGTCCTGGAAAAGGCGGCTCCGACTTCGGACCGACGCAGCAGCCCAGGGTCGGCGCCCTGGCAATCGCTATTTATGGACCGACCTTCCGGCGTCCCCGACGGCCCCATAACTCCCGGCACAGCAGCGCCGCGTAGGCGGCGTTGGTGTCATAGTAGCGGCGCCACAAGCGTCGCGGCTCCTGCGCCACGCGAAACAACCACTCCAGACCGGCCGCTTGAACCAGTTTTGGCGCCCGGGCAACCTTGCCGCCATAGACATCGAAACTGCCGCCCACGCCCATGACGAAACTCGGGGTGAGTTCGTCACGATAGCGCTTGATAAAGCGCTCCTTGCGCGGCGTCGGCATCGCCACCAACAGGCAGTTGGCCCCCGAGGCGTTGATCGCCTCGACGATGCCGGCCTCGTCTTCCGGCTTGAAATAGCCATTGCGCATGCCGGCGACGACGAGACCCGGATGATCCTTGGCAAGTCGCATTCCAACGGCATCGAGAACGGATTGTTCGGCGCCCAGGAGGAAGGGCCTGAAGCCACGCTTCGCGCAGAGGCTCAGCAGATTGATCATGATGTCGACGCCGGCCACCCGCTCCGGCAGCGCAACGCCGCAAAGACGCGCCCCCCAAAGCACGCCGATGCCGTCGACGTTGATCACATCCGCCGTCGCCACATCCTCCCGCAGCTCGCTATTGTCGCGCATGTTCACAAGCTTGGCGACATTCACCACCACATGATGCAGCGGCCGCCGCAGGGTCATCGCCTCATCGGCGATGGCCAGCGTCTCGGCCATGGTCAGCGCATGGATCGGCGCGCCAAGGAATTCCCGGCGCCGCGACGCCAACAGGCGATGCTGCGCCCATGCCGGGTCGTGCGCGTTCATGCGGCCTCCTCTGCACTTGCAGGAAGCGCCTCGAGCGCTGATTTCTTGCCTTCGATGCGGGCGTCGGGCTTGCGTGCCTTGCGCCAGGTCCACAAACCCCTGGTGTCGATGAGCTTCTTGTCCTTGAGCGCTTCGGGATCAACCAGATTGAACTGCCGATGGTCGACCAGCAGGACGACGATATCGCACTGGTCGATGGCGGAAAGCGCATCGGTGAAGACGATGCCCTTGCCCTCGAGCTCATGCGGCAGCCTGTGTGCGTTGGGTTCAGCCGCAATGATCTTCAGGTTGGGAATATCCGACAAAAGCTTCACCACCTCGACGGCCGGGCTCTCGCGCATATCGTCGATATTGGGTTTGAAGCTGAGGCCAAGACAAGCGATCGTCTGTTTGCGGGACGGGTCGAGCAAGGCTTGTATATCCCTGACCACCGACAACGGACGCTCGGAATTGATCCGGCGTGCCGAAGCCATCAGCCGCGTGCTGTTGGGCGCGGCATCGATGATAAAATACGGATCGACCGCAATGCAGTGGCCGCCGACCCCCGGGCTCGGCTGCAGGATGTTCACGCGGGGGTGCCGGTTGGCGAGATCGATCACCTCCCAGACGTTGAGCGACAGATCCTGGCACACTGCCGCAAGCTCGTTGGCAAAGGCGATGTTGACGTCGCGGAACGCATTCTCGGTCAACTTCACCAGTTCCGCGCTTTCGGCCTGGGTCGTGAACAGGTCGCCGGCAACAAAGGTTGAATAGAGTGCAGCGGTGCGTTCCGACGACTTGCGCGATAGTCCGCCGATTGAGCGATCGTTGTTGATCAGCTCGGTTAGGACCTTTCCCGGCAACACCCGCTCGGGCGAGTAGGCGACCAGGACATCGGCCTGTTCGCCATGCGCGAGAGGAAATTTGAGATCGGGCCGCAACTCGGCAAGCAGTCCCGTCATGATGCGCGTCGTGCCGACCGGCGATGTCGATTCCAACACCACAAGGTCTCCCCGCTTCAGCACCGAGGCGATGCTTCGTGCCGCCGCGAGCACATAACTCACGTCAGGCTTGTGGTTCTCGGTTATCGGGGTAGGCACGGCGATGACAAAGGCGTCCGCCGGCTGCGGCGTCGAGAAAGCCCTGAGCTTGCCGTTGCCTACAACCTTCTGGATCAGACCGTCGAGGTCCGGCTCGACGATGTGGATCTCGCCGCGATTGACCTTCTCGACCACCGCTTCGTTGATGTCGACGCCAATGACGTCGAGCCCACGACTGGCGAAGATGGCACAGGTCGGCAGGCCGATATAGCCCATGCCGATAACGGAAACGGTCTTGATCTCAGCCATGATGCAGCAGTTCCTCAACGATCCGGTTACTGGCCCGGCCATCGCCATATGGGTTGTGTCGTTCCGCCATGCCGCGATAGGCCTCCTGGTCGTCGAGGAGGCTGTTGGCATTCAACAGGATCTTTTGGATATCGGTGCCGACGAGACGGGCGGTGCCCGCCGCGATCCCCTCGGGCCGCTCGGTATTCTCACGCATCACCAGCACCGGCTTGCCGAGCGAAGGCGCTTCTTCCTGCACGCCGCCGCTATCGGTCAGCACCAGATAGCTCTGCTTCTGCAGGAACAGGAACGGCAGATAGTCCTGCGGGTCGACCAGGTGGATGTTCGGCACGCCGCCCAGTTCTGCGTTGACCACCGAGCGCACATTGGGGTTGGGATGGACCGGATAGACGATCTGCACGTCCTCGCGCATTGCCAGCCCCTTCAGCGCCGTGCAGATACGATGGATGCCGCCGTCGAAATTCTCACGACGATGACCTGTGACGAGCACCATTTTCTTGGCCGGATCGAGGAACGGGAAACCGGCGGCGAGTTTTGCGCTCATCAGACTGTCGGCGTCGATCGCGCCGGAAAAATGCAACAGCGTGTCTATCACCGTGTTGCCGGTCACGAAGATGGTGCTCGCAGCCTTTCCTTCGGCGATGAGATTGTCGCGCGCCTGGATGGTCGGCGCGAAATGCCAGGTCGCGATATCGCCGGCAATCTTGCGGTTCAGTTCCTCTGGAAACGGAGAGTTGATATTGTGGCTGCGCAATCCGGCCTCGATATGGGCGACCGGGATGCGCTTGTAGAAGGCAGCCAAAGCCGCAGTCATCGCCGTGGTCGTGTCGCCTTGCACGAGGACGATATCAGGCTTCGCCTGCTCCAGCACTTCGGCCATGCCCAGCAGCACGCGCGAGGTCACGTCGAACAATGTCTGGCCGGGCTGCATGATGTTGAGATCATGATGCACCGGCAGGCCGGTCAGTTCGATGACCTGGTCGACCATCTCGCGATGCTGGCCGGTGATGCATGTCTCGGTGATGAAACCTGGATGGGCAAGCGCGGCACGCACCACCGGAAAGCATTTGAGCGCCTCAGGCCTGGTGCCGAACACGATCAGCAGTTTTTGCCTGGACGGCAGTTTTGGATGTGAAAGGATGTTCATTGCTGATCCTGGTCGCCAGAAGGCGTCGCGACCTGCCGATTATTCGCCACGAGCTATAATAGCGGCAGAAGCCGCCTCCGTTACCTTAAATCTTAATATATGATTAACAGCCAAGCCCACGTTCGCCCCGGTAACTCTTATGAAAGCCTGAACCGATAGGTATCCTGGCAGAGTAGTCTTGAAAAAGAATATATTCGATTGACTAATATTTTAATTATCGGCCACACGGTCGGATCTCGGCGCTGGGAAAATGCGCTTCTGGTGCGGTTGAGCGCAGGCGGTCACGTGGTTTCGAGCGGCCGCGCGCCGACGCCTGCGCCGATCGCACGCGGCCTGGATAGTGTGCTGGCGATCGAGAGCCGGCGCTTCGGTCCCTCATTGGCAAGCCGCTCCGAGCCGTTGCCGTCTGGCGGTTCTGGTCCGGCCGAACTCGTGGTCGATCTTACCGGCACTTTCGCACGGCGAGGCACGCCGGTTTTGACGCTCGAATTTTGCGGCCGCAGCAGCTTCCCTGCCGGTGTGGCCGAGACGCTGGCGAGCGGGCGATTGCCCGAACTTGCCGTGCGCCTCGACGGCGTCACAGTCACCCGGGGCCGACCGATGCTCGGCGACCGGCTCTGGCTGTCTCGCAGCTGCAACGACCTGCTCGCTGGGGCCATCTCGCTGGTTGCGCAAAGCGTTGCCCGTTTTGCCGCGGGCGAACTTGCGCCAATTGCCGATAGTCCGGCGCCGATGCTGAGGAACGCCGGTTTTGTCCGGCACTATCTGCCCTTTTTCTGCCGCGGGTTGCTCGATCGCGCCGTGCAAAAACTCAGGCTTGGACGACGTCCCTTCTATTGGCAGGTTGCCTATCGGCTGATCGACGGGCCAGGTGTCGCCGAAACCGGGCAACTCGACGGTAAGCCGTTCACCGTCCTCGCGGACGATGGCCAGCGATTCTATGCCGATCCGTTCGTCCTCGAGCGGGATGGCCGCCACTATCTGTTTGTTGAGGAATTTCCCTACGCTACCGGTCGCGGCGTGATTTCTGTCGCCGAACTGGGCGCCGACGGCAACTTCGGCGTACCGAGGGTGGTGCTGGAGGAAAAGCACCACCTGTCGTATCCGCAGGTGTTCGCTCACGCCGGCGAGATTTTCATGATTCCTGAAAGTGCGGCGGCGCGCGAGCTTGTGCTCTACCGCGCCGCGCAGTTTCCAGATCGCTGGGTACGCGACACCGTGCTGTTGACGGACAAGGATTTCAATGATGCCACGCTGCTCGAATCGGACGGCCGCTTCTGGCTGTTGGGGACGGAGCGGTTCGGTTATGGCAGCGCGTCGGACACGATGGCGGTTTATTCCGCACCCTCGCTGCGCGGGCCGTGGGTTGCGCATGCGCTCAATCCCATCGCCGTCGATCACTCGGCCGCTCGCCCCGGCGGCGCCTTTATCCGCCACGGTGACGCCCTGGTGCTGCCGGTGCAAAACGGGTCGAGAGCCTATGGCGGCGGTCTCGGGTTGATGCGGCTGGACCGGCTTGACGATTTCGATGTCAGTTTTGCGCCGCCCCGCCCGATCGGCCCGGGGCCGGCATGGGCCCGCACGGGCATTCACACGCTCAACCGCGCAGGCAATGTCGAGGTTGTGGATAGCGCCGGCTGACGCGTCTGGAGCCTGCGCTATCCAGGCCGATTCAGTATTGGCTTGGAAGCAGCCGCGGCCGACAGTATGCTGGCCGGCCCGCTTCGAAACGGGGCGTTTCTATAGGCAAGCAGCAACACCACGATAATGGTGATCTCCGGCGATTTTGACGAGAGCGCGTTGTTCGACAGCGCAGCAAGTAGGAACGTGATGGTGCCGATCCATGCCGGCAGCGGCGCCCCGCGCAGCAACCGGAAAATGAACCAGAACACCAGCCCGATGAAGAGCACGGCTATCGGCAAGCCGAACAGCATGATGATGACCACCGGCGCGCTCTCGATATAGGGTAGATGCAACTTCTCGTTGACGATTGCCAAGAGGTCGTCGACGTTCATGCCGAACAGGATGTCTTTCCAGCTGACAAGTCCGAACACCTGGTAGATCGTCACCCGCGCCATGAAATTTTCGTCAAAGATCGTGTTGCCGAATCGGTTCAGCAGCCCGCCCGAAAACAGTATGGCCACCAGCACTGCGCCGCCCGCCACGGCGAACAGCAGCACGACAGACTTGGCCTGCCGCTGATGCTTGAGCGACAGGCGCGGCCAGGGCACGAACATCAGCAGGATGAGGGTTTCTGCGGCAGCGAGCAACAGGGCGGCGCGGGCGCCTGATGCAGCACAGCCGACGAGCAATATGAAGATCGCCAGCACCCGCACCCATATGCGCCAGTTCGTCAGCGGTACGAACCCGATGACTGTGGCGCAGAGCGCGCCCAGGGCCAGCGGGTGCGCCGATAGGCCGATCGGCCTGAACTGCAGTTCGGTGAGACCGTAGGGCAGAAATCGATGTTGAGTCACCGCTTCGATCGTGCCCATCACAGCGCTGAGGACCACCATCCCAAGCACGAGGTCGCCCAAGGCACGCCGCACTTGCGCGTTCAGGGCCAGCATCAACAGGCCTGCGGCGCCCGCCACCAGATAGGTATCGATGATAAACCCGGAGGAGCCGGCACGGCCGGTGATGAACAGATACGGCACCAGCGCGAAAATCACCCCAGAATAGAGCAGCAAAGCCTTGAAGATTCCAATTTCGTCGCCTTGCAGCAGAAACGGTCGGCTGAAAAGGACGACAGGAAGCAGCAGGAAGATAGCATAGGTGCCGACATGCAGTTTCTCGTAGAACGAGCCACCGTCGGCGGTATAGTCGACGACCATGTTCATGATCTGCGGTGAGACCGTGAAGCGGAGCAGGAACGCCAACGCCGCGCACAGGAAAAACAGAATCGACAGCGCGTTCTGACGGCGCGCCTGGCTGGATCGTTCCGATACGGCAGCTGGATAGCTCATGGCCGATCCAAGTGAAGGTATTCAAACGGCATTCTGGCCAACGAGATCCATTCAAGGGGCCGCTGAACGGACGCGGTGCGTGACTCGGCAAAATATGCCAACTTGGAAAATGACATGTTAACAATCTTTCTGTAGTGCTGGTCCGCGTAGCGAATAACCAGAGTTAGCACCATGTCCGCCGCTTCCGGCACAACCCCTCCCTCTGCAGCGGGTTCCGACCTCAGCGCGTTCGAGCGGATCGCCAATGCGCGGCGCGCCAGCAGGGCAAGGCTGCAACAGGATGCTCCGGTCACGGCGCGCCCCTCCGCCCCTGTCACTCCGCCCACGCCCGAGCCTGTCCCGACGGTGACGCTCGACAAGATCGCCGATTTCCTCGAGCTCGATTTTCGACGCCTTTTTGTCTGGCTGCGTGCCGGGCTCGTCCTGGCATTGATGCTGGCGGTGGCCGGCGGCGTCATCGGCGCCGCCTACGGATTGCTGAGCAAACAGCGTTATACCGTCACGACGGAAATCCTCATCAATCCTGCCAATTTGCAGGTTGTGGAAAACGATGTCTACTCGCAACCGGGCCAGGTCGACAGCCAAATACTGAACGCGCGCAGCAAGCAGCGCATCTTGACCTCCGGCAACGTGCTTGCACGTGTGGTGGACGAACTCGGTCTCGCCAACGATCCGGAGTTTTTCGATCCGGACCAGACCGCTTCCACCTCTGGTGCTGCAGTGAGTGGCGGCAAGTCCGATCCGAAGCTTGTCGCCCAGAAAAGCCTGGCGCAGCGGGTCAGCGTCGCTGCAGATGAAACCTCGTTCGTCACAACCCTCGCGGTATCGGCAGAAACCACCGGCAAGGCGATCCTGATCTCGCAAGCCATGGTGAAGGCTTTCCAGGAAGAACTGGCCACGGCCGAAGCTGCTGGCGCCGGCCGTGCCGCAACTGCTCTTGAGGGCCGGCTCGGCCAACTCAAGCGCGACGTGCAGGCAGCCGAAGAGAAGGTCGAGAGCTACAGGCGCAGCCACAATTTGTCGGCCAGCAATGGCCAGCTTGTCAGTTCGCAGACGATGACGCAGCTCAATAGCGAAATTGGCGAGGCGCAATCGCGCGTCATCGCGGCGCAGGCAAGTTACGACGCCTTGGTTGCTTCCGGTGTCAATGGGGCCAATCCTGACCCCGCGGTTTCGGCAGCACTCTCAGTGCTGCGCGACAAGGCGAATGGCTTGCGGCAGCAGATCGATTCTCAGTCCATGACCTTTGGTCCGCGCCACCCGACGATCGTCCGGCTCAGGACAGAATTCGAAACCGTCAGTTCTCAACTCAGGGCGGAGTTCTCCCGCACGGTCGGCACGGCAAAAGCCAACCTGGACAAGGCCAACGCCTCGTTGGCTTCTCTCACCGCCAGGATGAACGCTCTGAAGAACAACGTTTTCACCGACAGCGAGTCCCAGGTCGCCCTGCGTGAGCTTGAACGCGACGCTGCCTCGAGAAGGGCGGTCTATGAAAGCTTCCTGTCTCGCGCGCGCCAAATCACCGAGCGCGAGCAGATCGACACCACCAATGTGCAGGTGATTTCCACCGCCGTGCCGCCACCGGGTCGCTCGTGGCCGCCCCGCACCCCTGTGACGGCAGGCCTGGGAGCTTTCGCCGGCTTTGCTCTGGGCATGCTGCTGGCCATTGCCATGGGTATCGTTCGCGACATGCGCCAGCCGCCGAACCGATCAGGCATCGGCGTCAGCCGAGCCTGAATCCAGGCATGGCGAAGCGCATTGTCTTTCACATCGCCAGTCTCAGGGGCGGCGGCGCCGAGCGTGTCTTCGTCCTCATGGCAAATGAATTGGCATCGCGTGGGCACGATGTCACCCTTTTTACCTGGAACGCGCAAGGACCCAACGCCGCGCTGCGATCCCCCGCCGTGCATCTGGTCGATTTCGACCTTCCCATCCAGGGCGAGGGTTACGGCAAGTGGGAGACGCTGAAAGGCATCGTGCGAAGCGCAGGTTTGTTCAGCCGCCTTGGTCCGCATGCGGTCTACAGCGCCCCGGAATTTGCCAATCTGGTCGTGGCGCTGGCGCTTCTCCTGGCGCGAAGCCGGGCGCGGTTCTTTCCAAGCTTCCACGCAGCCGCCTCACTGCCTTCCAGCAGCCTCGGCGCGAGAATAGCGGTCTGGCTTTCCGCACTGGTTGCAGCGCGCGCAACCAATGCCATCGCCGTCTCAACGGGTGTCGGCCGCGACCTTGCGGCCCGCGGCTTTCCCAAATCCAAAATTGTCGTCATCAACAATCCGCTGCCGCCGGTTGCGGCGCTCCAGCAGGATCCCCATGCATGGCAGCCACAGCTGGCGAGGATGGGCGATGGCCCGGTCGTCGCCACCGCCGGGCGCCTGGTGCCGGTCAAGGACCATCGGACCTTGCTGCGGGCTTTCGCTATCCTGCGCGCCGGCCGCCGCGCTCGGCTTGTCATCTTCGGTGAAGGTCCGCTGGCTGCCGAATTGCGCGCCTATGCCGAGGAAACCGGTATCGGCGCGGACGTGCTTTTTGCTGGCTACGTCAACGACCCAGCGGCCTGTTATGCCGCAGCCGACCTGTTCGTGCTTTCCTCGACGAGCGAAGGCTTTGGTAATGTGTTGGTCGAGGCCATGGCTGCGGGCGTCCCGGTGGTCTCCACGGATGCGCCACATGGCCCGCGCGAGATTCTCGGTGACGGCCGTTTCGGCGCCTTGGTGCCGGTCGGCGATGCCGCGGCTATGGCAAAGGCGATGGCTGACATGCTGGACCACCCCACTTCTGCCGCCATCCTGAAAAGCAGGGCGGCGGATTTCGAAGTTGAAAAGATCGGCGATCTGTACGAAGCGCTGCTCTAATGCATGTCGCCCAAAAGTGCGCAGCGGTTTTGGGTCAACGACATGCACAAAACAAAGACTTAAAGCGCGTCGCATGAATCCCTTCAGACACGACGCGCTTTAGCCTAGAACTTCGCGCTGGCGTCGATTGCCGCCAGCCGCTATCGCCATTCGCGCCGACATCGAAATTTGATAGCAGCGGATGAAGAAAAGCAGCAGGTCGGTCACCGCGGCAGGAGCGCGGGCAGCCGCGCGGCGATTCTTTTTAAAGGAGTGTTCGAATGAGACATGTGTGGCGTTGGTTCGGCCCGGTCGACAAGGTGACGATTGCGGACGCGCGTCAAGCCGGGGCGCAAGGCATCGTCACGGCCCTTCACCACGTTCCTCACGGCGCCGTCTGGCTGCCCGCCGAAATCGAAAGGCGTCAGCGCGAAGTCGCGTCCTTGCCGGATGGCAGCGCAAGCGAACTGAACTGGGAGATTGTCGAAAGCCTGCCGGTTTCCGAATCGATCAAGACGCAGGTCGGCGAATGGCGCAGCCATCTTGCCAACTACAGGACATCGCTGGAAAACCTGGCGCGAGCCGGCATTTCGGTCATCTGCTACAATTTCATGCCCGTGCTGGATTGGACCCGCACCGATCTTGCCTGGCGCCTGCCGCATGGCGGCACCACCATGCGCTTCGATCTGATCGACTTCGCCGCATTCGACATCCATATCCTGAAACGCCAGGCGGCGCTCGGCGACTACACACCGGAGATCGCCGCCGAGGCGGAGCGCCGATATGCGCAAATGGATGACCGTGCGCGCAAGGTTCTGGCAAGAAGCGTCAATTCCGGCCTGCCCGGCTCGACCGAAGACACGTCTCTCGACGGTCTCGCGGCTCAACTGTCAAATTATGACCGCATCGACGCAACCGCCCTGCGCCGGCATTTCGTCGATTTCCTGGCGGAGGTCGTGCCCACGGCCGAACGCCTCGGCCTGCGACTCTGCTGCCACCCCGATGATCCGCCGTTTCCGCTGCTCGGCCTGCCGCGCATCATGTCGACCGAGGCCGACTACAGCTACGTTCTGGACGCAGTCGACAGCCCGGCCAACGGCGCGACGCTGTGCACCGGATCGCTCGGCGCAATACCCGATAATGATCTGCCCGGCATGATCGAGCGGATGGGGCCAAAAATCCATTTCGCCCATCTGCGCAATGTGCGCAAGGAAGCGGCCGGCACCCCCTGCTCGTTCCACGAGGACGAGCACCTTGCCGGCGACACCGACATGGTGGCGGTGGTGGCGGCGCTGCTTCACGAGGAAGCGCGGCGCAAAGTGGAGGGCCGCCCGGACGCCATCATCCCGATGCGCCCCGACCATGGCCAGGATATCCTCGATGACCTGACGCGCGGGGCGCAGCCCGGCTATCCGGCCATCGGCCGGCTCAAGGGATTGGCCGAGCTTCGCGGCGTCGAACATGCCATTCGCAGGTCGACATCAGGAGAGCCGATCTCCACTTACACCGCATAATCCAGAGGGAAATGCCACAGGCCGGTCCGCGACCTGTGCTCGTTAAACATGCCATCGTTCGACCGCTGGGCGTCCGGCAGTCCGCCTCCGGCTCGATGGCACCTTTTCACCCATTTGCGCGGACTTGTGTATAATAGCAACATGCGGCTTGAGTCCGATTGCAATCCGCTAGGTTACGCTAGTTATTGGTCCACCCGCAGCCGGTGTTGAGAAGAACTCTTGGAGGCGGTTGGGAATTCATATCCTGGGAGGAAATTGAGATGAGAAGATTCGCCGCCGCTCTGGCCGCCGCCGCCGTCACGCTGTATTCGTTCGCCGCGGGCGCGCAAACCTATCCCGAACGCACCATCACCGTGGTGGTGCCGTTTTCGGCCGGCGGCCCGACCGACACGGTCACGCGCCTCATCGCGGAAGCCATGTCGAAGGATCTCGGCCAGCAGATCATCGTCGAGAATGTCGGCGGCGCCGGCGGCACGCTGGGCGCCGGTCGCGTCGCGAGCGCCGAGCCCGACGGCTATACGCTTCTCCTCCATCATATCGGCATGGCGACAAGCGCCACGCTATACAGAAAGCTCGCATACGACACACTGAACAGCTTCGAATATGTCGGTCTCGTTACCGAGGTGCCGATGACCGTCGTCGGCCGCAAGGACCTCGAGCCGACCGACCTGAAGGGGCTGGTCGACTACGCCAAGGCCAACAAGGATACCCTCACCGTCGCCAATGCCGGCATAGGCGCGGCCTCGCATCTGTGCGGCATGCTGTTCATGAGCGCGATCGGCACGCCGCTGGTCACCGTGCCCTACAAGGGCACCGGACCGGCCATGACCGACCTTCTCGGCGGCCAGGTCGACATCATGTGCGATCAGTCGACCAACACCACCAAGCAGATCCAGGGCGGCACGATCAAGGTCTACGCCGTAACCTCGGCTGAACGCCTCGATGTTCTGCCGGACGTCCCGACGACGACGGAAGCCGGTCTCCCGGAAGTGCAGGTCGGCATCTGGCACGGCCTCTACGCGCCCAAGGCCACGCCGGCGGAGGTCACCGAACGCCTGTCGAAGTCGCTTCAGGTCGCGCTGAAGGACCCGAATGTCGTCGCCCGCTTCGCCGAACTCGGCACCAAGCCATCACCTGAAGCTGATGCGACTCCGGCCGCGCTGAAGGCCAAGCTGGAGGGCGAGATCGCGCGCTGGAAGCCGATCATCGAAGCCGCCGGCCAGTACGCCGACTGAGATTTTGAACGGGGCGCCCACCAGCGCCCCGTTTTTTTCGCACCGGCCCCATTTTCACACCGGCATCGGCGCGCCCGCGGCACGGGCCTGGGAGGACGTCATGAAACCCTTCACAATCGACACGACCAACGGCATATGCGCCGCGCTGTTCATCTTTCTCGGCGGATTTTTCGCGCTGCAGTCGCTCGACCTCGAGATCGGCACCGCTTTCCGCATGGGACCGGGCTATTTCCCGCTGGTCCTGGCAATCGTGCTGATCCTGCTTGGCGCCGTCATCCTCGTCGAAGCGGTGCGCTTCGAGAGCGAGCCGATCGGCCATGTAGCCTGGCGCGGCATGCTGTTCATCCTGCCTGCCCCGATCTTCTTCGGCCTGACCGTGCGCGGCCTCGGCTTCCTCCCCTCGATCTTCCTGACGGCGCTGATCGCATCGTTTGCCAGCGGCCGCATGAGACCGCTGACCGCGCTCGTGCTCTCCGCCGGCCTGACGCTGTTTGCGTTCCTCGTCTTCAGCTATGCGCTCGGCCTGCCGTTCCGGCGCTTCGGCCCGTGGCTGCAGTTTTGAGGAGATGAACATGGAACTCCTCGACAACCTCGCGCTTGGCTTTTCGACGGCCTCGTCGCTGGCAAATCTCGGTTTCTGCCTGATCGGCGTCCTTCTCGGCACGCTGATCGGCGTTTTGCCCGGTATCGGCGCCACCGCAACCATCGCCATGCTGTTGCCGATCACCTTCCAGATCGGCGACCCGGTTTCCTCCCTTATCATGCTCGCCGGCATCTATTACGGCGCGCAATATGGCGGCTCGACCACCGCCATCCTCATCAACATGCCTGGCGAATCCTCGTCGGCCGTCACCGCCATCGACGGCTACCAGATGGCCAAGAACGGCCGCGCCGGGGCGGCACTCGCCATCGCGGCGATAGGCTCATTCTTCGCCGGCACGGTGTCGACCTTCCTCGTCGCCGTCTTTGCCCCGCCGCTGACGGCGATCGCGCTGGAATTCGGCGCGGCCGAGTATTTTTCGCTGATGATCGTCGGCCTCGTCTCGTCCGTTGCGCTCGCCCACGGCTCGATCGTCAAGGCGCTGGCGATGGTCGTGCTTGGCCTGCTGCTCGGCATCGTCGGCACCGACATCTACACCGGCACGCCGCGCTTCACGCTCGGCATCCGCGAATATGCCGACGGGCTGAATTTCGTCGCGGTGGCGGTCGGCGTCTTCGGCGTCGCCGAGATCCTGCGCAACCTCGAAAACGAGCACGAGCGCTCGGTGATGATCCGAAGCGTCTCCGGCCTGATGCCGACCCGCGACGACTTTCGCCGCATGGCGGCGCCGATCGTGCGCGGAACCATCATCGGTTCGGCGCTCGGCATCCTGCCGGGCGGCGGCGCGATCCTTGCAGCCTTCGCCTCCTACACCGTCGAAAAACGCATATCGAAAAACCCCGGGGAATTCGGCAAGGGCGCCGTCGAAGGCGTCGCCGGGCCGGAATCGGCCAACAATGCCGGCGCGCAGACCTCCTTCATCCCGATGCTGACGCTCGGCATTCCGGCCAACCCGGTCATGGCGCTGATGATCGGCGCGATGATCATCCAGGGCATCGTGCCCGGCCCCAATGTCGCGATCGAGCAGCCGGCCCTGTTTTGGGGCATCATCGCCTCGATGTGGATCGGCAATCTGATGCTGATCATCTTGAACCTGCCGCTGATCGGGCTTTGGGTGAAACTCCTGACGATCCCCTATTACGTGCTCTTCCCGATCATCATGGCGTTCTGCTCGATCGGCGTTTACAGCGTCAACACCAACATCTACGACCTCTACGCCGTCGCCTTCTTCGGCTTGCTCGGCTACCTCCTGACCAAGCTGCGCTGCGAACCGGCGCCGCTGCTGCTCGGCTTCGTGCTCGGCCCACTGCTCGAGGAAAACCTGCGCCGCGCCATGATTCTCGCGCGCGGCGACCCGACCACCTTCGTGACGAGGCCGATCAGCGCCGGCCTGCTGTTCATCGCCTTCGCCGTGCTCGTCATCGTCTTCCTGCCGGCGGTCAAGAAGAAGCGCGAAGAGGTGTTCGTGGAGGAGAATTAATGTATGTCGCGCAAAAGCATGCCTTTGGGCCTGACCCGAGGGTGCGCAGCGGTTTTGCGATAACGACATCCATACAAACAAGAACTTAAGTCACGCGGCCGCCTGTCTGCCGGCGCGGCCGCCGATGCGGGCTCCGGTTTCCGCATCGAACAGAAAGACGGCGGTATCCTGGAAGGTGATGCCGATCGGCTCATCCATGTCGTAGTGCGCCGATTTATCGGCCTTGACGGTTACGGTGGCCCCACCGAACTGGCAGGTGATCAAGGTATGATCGCCGATCAGCTCCACGGCATAGACCCGCGCCGCAATCTTGCCCTCCGATGGCGCCGTGACCCGGCAATCCTCGGGCCGGAGGCCGGCAGTGACCTTCTTACGGCTTTCGGCAACGCTGGTCGCAAATCGCCCTTCCGCCCAGGCGAAGCTACCCTCGACCAGCTCGCCCCTAAGAAAATTCATCGGCGGCGAGCCGATGAAGCCGGCGACGAACAGGTTCGCCGGATCGTCGTAGATCTGTCGGGGCGTCGCGATCTGCTGCACGACGCCGCGGTTCATGATGGCAACACGGTGCGCCAAGGTCATGGCCTCGATCTGATCGTGGGTGACGTAGATCGTCGTCACGCCCAGATCGGCCTGCAGGCGCTTCAGTTCCGAGCGCATGTGGCCGCGCAGCTTGGCGTCGAGGTTGGAGAGCGGCTCGTCCATCAGGAACACGCTCGGCCGCCGCACCATGGCGCGGGCGAGCGCGATGCGTTGCCGCTGACCGCCGGAAAGCTGCCGCGGATAGCGGTCGAGGAACTCCTCGAGATGCACCTTGACGGCGGCGCTGCGCACGGCGGCGTCGCGCTCAGTGCGCGGCATGCCACGCAGCTTCAGCGGATATGCGATGTTCTCGGCAACCGTCATGTGCGGATAGAGCGCGTAGGACTGGAACACCATCGCCACGTCGCGATATTTGGGCAGCACATGGGTGACGTCGCGGTCGCCGATGAGGACGCGGCCGGAACTCACCGATTCAAGCCCGGCCACCATGCGCAGCGCTGTCGTCTTGCCGCAGCCTGAAGGGCCGAGCAGCACCAGGAACTCGCCGTCCTCGATCTCCAGGTCGAGCCCTTTGACCACCTCGACCGCGCCGAAGGACTTGTAGATATCGGACAGTGTGACCCGCATATTGACTAGCCCTTCACCGCGCCGACCAGCAGTCCGCGCGCGATGTGCTTCTGCAGGATGCTGGAGATAATGATTACGGGGGCGATCATCACGGTGATCAACACCGACATGTTCCACCATTGCGGCCCACGGGTCGTGTTCTGTGCCGATACCAGCACCGGCATGGTCTGCGCATCGGCATTGGAGAGGAAGAGGGCCAGCAGATACTCGTTCCAGGCAAGGATCAGCACCAGCAGGAAGGTCGCGACCAGACCGGACCGCACCAGCGGCAGCGCGATGGTGAAGAAAACGCGGAACTTGGAGGCGCCATCTATTTGTGCGCTCTCCTCGAGGTCGAGCGGGATGCCGGCGAAGAAATCGCGCGTCAGCCACACGACGATCGGCAGGTTGATGGCGGTGTAGGTGGCGATCAGCGCCACCTGCGTGTCAAGCAGGCGCATCTGCTGGAACATCACGTAGATCGGCAATACGGCGACGATCGGCGGCATGATACGGTTCGAGATGATCCAGAACTCAATGTCGCTGTTGCCGACCGCAAGCTTCGTGCGTCCAACGAGCGTGAACAGCGCAATGACGAAGAGAGCTGCCGCCACGACAATGGCTATCTCCCACCGCACGCCGAAAGTGGCCACCGCCACGATGATTGCGGTGAGCAGGATCAAGAAGATTGCAACGGCGGCGAGTTTCACCTGGAAGCGGATACGAACGAGCGCGTAGGCCGCCAGCGAGCCGATCAGGACTGCGAGCAGCGTGCTGGCGACCGCGACAACGACCGAATTCATGTAAGGGCGCAGCGTGTAATTCTGCACCAGCATGAAGTCCCATGCCTGAAGCGAGGGAGCAAAGTCGATGAACGGGAGATAGAACGGCCCGTTGTCGACCTCGCCAGGCCCCTTGAAGGACGTGATGAACACCCAGTAGAGAGGAACCACCACAACCAGCGTCCACAGGAACAGCAGCACATAGGTCACCACCCTGGCGACCGGCGCCTGACTGTCGATCGAGGCCGGCTCGAACAGCCGGCGCGCCAGCGAGCGCGGCTCGGTGCTCATGCTTCGAACCGGCGCGCCGGCCGGACCACGAAGTTGAAGAACGAGACGCATACGATGGTCGAGATGAAGAGCAGCATGTAGCCGATAGCGGCCGAGCCGCCGAGATCCTGGGTGCGCCAGGAAATGAAGGAATGGAGCGTCATCGATTCCGTCGCCAGGCCGGGACCGCCGCCGGTGAGCACGTTCGGCAGGTCGATGATCTTGAAAGCCTCGATGAGCCGGATCAGCACGACGGTAGCGGCAATCGGCGCGATCGCTGGCCAGGTAATGTCGCGAAAAATCTGGAAGCCGTTGGCGCCGTCGAGCCGCGCCGCCTCGACCTGATCGCGTGGCTGGTTCTCGATGGCCGCCAGCAGCACGATAAACATGAACGGCGTCCACTGCCAGGTGTCGCCGACCAACACCATGAGGCGCGCCGACCAGGCCTCTGTCGCCCACGACCACTCGCTGATGCCGAAAGCGCGCACGAGTGGGGCGAAAGGCCCCTTCTGCATGTCGGCGAGCATTCGGAACGTGTAGGCGATACCGACCGGGGTTACCATCAGCGGGATGAAGAAGAGGACGCGAAAGAAATTCCGGCCGCGGATCGGCTGGCCGCACAGCAGCGCGAGGCCCAGCCCCAGTGCGAACTGCACGGACACGCCGACGAACACGTAGAGAAGCGTGTTGACGACAGTCCCCGGCACGCCGCCCGGCGCCATGGTGGCCAGCGCAAGAACCGCCAGGCCCATCGCCATCGAGGTCGCCAGAAGCCGACCAACCGTGCCGACGATGGTCGGCCTGCCACGCAACAAGTAGCGGGCGAGGAGGATAAACAGCCCTGCCGCGATCAAGGCCAGCAAAGCGGATTGGACAAAGCCGAACGTGCCAAACTTGCCGAGCAGGTGATACTGCTGCGAGCCGACCAGCAGCTTGCGGAAGTTCAAAAGTCCGATGAATTTCAGCGTGAATCCGCCCGGCGCGAGCGCAAAGCGCGAAAGCGCGAGGTAGGCCGAGATGATGAGCGGAAAAATTGCGAAGCAGAGAAGCACGACGACGGCTGGCAGCACCATGATCCGGCCTGAGTGACCGTCCAGCCATTCGGCCCAGCTGCGGCGGTCGGCAGCGTCTGGCATCGTGTCGGTTGCGGTGGTCATCATACCCTGAGAAAGTGGGGCAGGCATCAGGCCCGGCGCGGACCGATGCCACGCCGGGTCGTTTGCTTGGCTGCCTATTTGGCGCCGATGGTCGCCTTGTAAAGTTTGAGCTGCTCGTCTTTGCCAATCTCTTCGTTCAGCTCATTCCAGCCTTCCTCGACCGCCGCGACGGTCGCTTCCTTGTCGATTTCGCCGGCGAGGAAGCGCGAGACCGCCTCGTCGAGCACGACCTGCTGGTACTTCTGATTTTGTGGGATGCGCAGGTCGAGGATCATGTTCGGGCTGCTCATGCTGTCGTTGATCGCGCCCAGGTAGACTTTGGCCTCCTCCTCGCTCATCCCGGCCTTCTTCCAAAGGTCGCTGTAGCCGAGCTGCGAGGTGCGGTACGGGTTGAACCCGGTGCCGCCGACGGTGACGTCGGCATTCGACTGTGCCGGCTGCGTCATGAACGAGAAGTAGGCATAGGCGGCGTCCTTCACCTTCGGATCGGCCGCCGCGTTGATGCCGCCGCCCCAGCCGCCAAAGGCGGCGAATGGCGCATGGTTCACGCCGTCGATCGCGTGCGGGCAGTTTTCTGCCGTGCAGGCCTCGAGCTTGCCGGTGTCCCAGTTCAGGACCTCCTTGGATCCGGGCATAATCGCCGCGCCCCATTTGCCCATCACCTTGGACTGCTTCGGATCTATCGAGATCGTGCCTACATCACCCCAGTCGAGGTTCAGCGCGCAGCGGCCGGAAGCGAAGAGCGGCCTTGTATCGCTGACATCGAGGTTCAACTCGTCCGGCGGGCCGTACTTGGTCGATTCAGACAGGAAGTCGAGCGCCTTGCGGAAGGCGTCGTTGTTGACGAGCGGCGTCATGTCCTTGGTGTTGAAGAAGGTGCCCTGGCTGGTTCCCTTGGACTGGGTCATCGAGCCGACCACATCGGTGACGAACCAATAGCTCTGCGCGTTGCGCTTCTTGGCGATGCAGGAGCCGAAATCCGGCGTGCCATCGCCGTTCACGTCCTTGCCATGCGTGGCCTTGGCGACCTCGAGATACTCGTCCCAGGTTTTCGGCACCGCCAGGCCGGCCGCTTCGAGCACGTCCTTGCGGTAGTACATCATGTGGAAGTCGCCATCGAGCGTGATCATGTAGGTCTTGCCGCTGTACTTCTCGGAGAAGTCACGGAAGAACGCGCCCACATCGTCCTGCTGGATGTCCTTGTCGGCCTCCACTCGCGGCGTCAGGTCCTCGAGATAGCCGCCGGCAATGTAGTCGACCATCCATTGCGGGGCGAACACGCCGGCATCGACCGAGTTGGTGCCGCTCGCCCAGTCGGTGAGAATCTTCTGATAGAGATCCGAGAATGGCACCGCGATGACATTGATCTTGGCGCCGGTGAGCGCTTCGAACTCGGGCGCGCGCCGCTGCAGCGGCTCCTGAATCGCACCGGTCTGCGTAATGACGTTCACGGTAACGCCCGCAAACGGTTTGTCCTGCGCGAAGGCAGGCGCGCCAACCAGCGCGGCAAAAGCCGAAAAGCCGGCCAGAAAGACCCCAATTCTCATCAGACTTCCTCCCGTGTTGACCGGGACTTGTTCCTGCGAAAACCAAGCCGCCGGTATCTCCCGTCGGCTGCCGTCGCCAGAGCACGGCACCAACGCTTGCCAAGCACAATATCGGCATCGCGCAGCGAGTCCAGTGCCTTGCCGCCACGGAAGGTGAGCTGCCCAGCGGGGCTTCCCGGCTAATGCATGTCGCCCAAAAAGCGCGCAGCGGTTTGAGCGCGGAGCCGCCAGAAAACCGCTCGATCTTGCCTGGGGAATATTCCACCGCATCGACAATCCCCGTCACCGGTGCACACCACCGTCGGCACGGGCGTCACTGCAAGTTGGTGTGGCGGTACAACATCAGTCTGTGCGCGTCGCGGATCTGCTGCGCCAAGCCGAGCACAATGCTGTCGAGCAGGATGAGGCAGGACTGCTCGAACAGGCTGCCGCCGAACTGTTTCGAACCCTCGACAGGGACATGCAGCGTGACATCGGCAATGCCGACCAGGCTACCGGCTGGCTTATGCATCAGCGTAACGACCTTGGCGCCCTCCGCCTTGGCGATGCGGGCAAGGCCTGTACTGACCGGCGTTTCCCCGGAGCCGGAGACGATCAGCAGCGCATCGCCCTCGCGGATCGATGGCGCCGAAACCTCACCGACGAAATGCACCGTTCGGCCAAGATGCATGAAGCGCATCGCACCCATCTGCGCGACAAGGCCGGAGCGTCCCTGCCCGGAAAAGAACCATCGCTGATCGGCGTCATCGAACGCCTGCACCAGCCCTGCAAAGGCGTCGGCGTCGATCCGGCCAAGAACTTCGGTTATCTCCTGTCCCACGGCCAGCCACGGCCTGGATTGGGCAATCTGTCGCGAATCCATCGGGCTACCTCTTTCGGACTTGCGGATTCTGTGATGGCGCTGCCAACCACGAGGATTTCAGGCTCGACTGCGATCACCGCTTCCAGCGTGTCGGGGCCGATCCCGCCGGCGAGCGAAACCAGAAAGCCGCGATCGTGCATCTTCCTGACTGTGTCGATATGTGACGTGGAAATATTGCCGGCCAGCCGCGCGTCGGTTGGCGAGTGGACCGCGACGTAGCCGAAGCTTTCGGGGAAGACAGCATTCAAGGGAAGCAATTCTGCCTTGCCCGCCTCGGTGATGGTGTCGACGACGACCGTCGCGCCGAATGCGGCGGCACGTTTTCCGACCGCCTCATGCGTGGCGGACGAAGCACACGACAGCACCGTCATGAATGCGGCGCCGGCGCCGAATACCATATCAGCCTCGAACCGGCCGGCGTCGACGGTTTTGGTATCAGCCAACACCATGACTTCAGGGCAGAGCTCGCGCGCCGTGGTGATGGCCGAGAGGCCGAGGCGTTTCAGCAATGGCGTGCCGATCTCGATAATGTCGGCAAATTCCTTCATCTGCGCGAGTAGAGCCAGGTGTTCAGGCTTGTCGAAGGCGACCTGGAGGAGCAAGGCGGTTCTCTCGGATTGGTTAAGACAGCTGGTGCGGCATGACGACAACGCCCAACCTACTGTCGTGTGCTTCGTAGTCGAGATCTGCCATAATCCAGCAACCTCCAGGCTGGTCTGCATAGGGAGCAAATCGTGCCCTGCAAAGCAAGTGGTCTTGTCGAAAGCAGGAGGTGCGGGCCAGATCAGCGCCGACGCCACCTGCAATGCAGTATGAGGTAGTCCTTTGACGAGACTGTTTGAGCCCATTGGATGCAAGGTCGACCTGTCGACTGGTGCGATGGGAAATGCAACCGGCAGCTACCAAAAGCGCTTCCGCGATCTGGACGGGCTCTATGCTGACGCCGCGGCGTTCGAAGCCATGCGCGTGACATGGGGTGAGCGCATCGTCTACGAGGTCTCCGAGTTCCGACCGACCGAGCAGTCGGGCGACCTGATTTTCGGCGTCACGCACATGGCGCCAGGCAAGGTCGGCGACGAATATTTCATGACGCGCGGTCACATCCACAGGCAGGCCGACCGGCCCGAGATCTACTATGGCCAGAAAGGGCACGGTCTCATGCTGATGGAGTCGCCGGAGGGCGAGGTTCGCATCCTGCCGATCGACGCCCAGACCGTCTGTTATGTTCCGCCGTTCTGGATCCACCGCTCGATCAATGTCGGGGAAGGCGATCTGGTGATGCTGTTCTGCTACCCCGCCGATTCAGGGCAGGACTACGAGATCATCGCGAGATCGGGAGGCATGCGCTCGCGTCTGGTCGCCGGCGATGGAGGCTGGAGGCAAGTCGACAACCCGGATTGGCGACCGCGTGACGCAAAGCTGATCTCTGCCCTCTATGGGCAACAATCCGGCACGGCGCCGGCATGAAGGCTCGCTACGAGATCGCTGCTTCATTTAGCACTGCTGCACTGCGCGCTGAGAAAATCCGGGAGAATGGCAAATGAGCCGCTATCTGCCGGCCGCCCAGCCGACATTCTATTTTATCGGCGTCACGACGACGAGCAGCTCGATCATGCGGGTTTTCCCGGCATGGGCGCGCCACCTCGGGCTGAAGGAAGCGGTTCTCAAAGATGCGGTTCTCAGGGGCATCGACTTTCCACTCCATGCCGATCCGGAGGCCTACCGTGAGGTCGTCTCCTTCATAAAATCCGACCCGCAGTCGCTTGGCGCGCTGGTCACCACGCACAAGATCGATCTTTTCAACGCAGCGCGCGACCTGTTCGATGTGATCGATCCGCACGCCCGCCTGATGCACGAGACCAGTTGCCTGTCGAAGCGGGGCGGAAAACTCGTCTGCCATGCCAAGGATCCGATCTCTTCGGGCCTTGCGATAGACGGTTTCATTCCGGCGGGATATTTTGCGGACACCGGCGCGGAGGTCCTGTCGATGGGCGCCGGCGGATCGACGATAGCGATCACCTGGCACCTGATGCGCAAGCAACGTGGCGCCGACGTGCCTTCGCGCATCATTGTCAGCGACCGTTCGCAGCCGCGTCTCGATGAAATCGATCGCATCCACAGAGACATGACGTCGGCGGTCGAGCTCGAATATGTCCTGGCGGACCGACCAGAGATCAATGACGAGACTTTGGCGGCGCTGAAACCAGGCTCGCTGGTGATCAACGCGACCGGACTTGGCAAGGACGCGCCTGGCTCGCCGATTACCGATGACGGCGTGTTCCCCAAGCGCGGCATTGCCTGGGATCTCAACTATCGCGGCGACCTGATCTTCCTCGACCAGGCAAGGCGGCAGCAGGCCCGACAGCAGTTGCAGATCGAGGATGGTTGGACATACTTCCTGCATGGCTGGACGCAGGTGATCGCAGAGGTCTTCGACATCGCGATCCCGGTGTCCGGGTCGGATTTCGACGCGATGTCGCGCATCGCCATCGAAGCGGTGAAAGGCTGATGCCGTGGGTCTCGTCACGCCGCGCTCGCTCTGACCGATAGACAGAGGATCACATGTTTGCCCATCTCAGGACTCTTCCGAAATGAGCGGCGAGCTTTTCCTCGCCATCGACGTCGGCACCGGCAGCGTCCGCGCCGCACTGATCGATGTCGCCGGCAAGATCCTCGAGCTTGCGTCGCGCGAGCACGACCAGATCGTGCCGGAATTCGGCTGGGCCGAACAGCGGCCACTCGACTGGTGGGAGGGTGCGCGAGCGAGCGTCAAGACGGTGCTGGACCGCGTCGAAGGCGCCCGCGAAAACATCTCCGCCATCTGCGTCTGCGGGCAGATGCACGGGCTGGTCCTGCTCGACGCGCACGGAGCGCTGACGCGCGACACGGCACCGCTCTGGAACGACAAGCGCACCGTCGATCTCGTCCGTCGCTTCGAGCAAGCGAATGAGCCGGACAGCTACCTGCCCGAAAGCGGCAACACGCCGACCCCGGCATGGCCGGGCTTCAAACTGCAATGGGTCCGAGACAACGATCCCGCCGCATACGCCCGCAGCGCAGTCGCCATCATGCCGAAGGATTACATCAACTACCGGCTGACCGGCGAGATCGCCATGGATACAGGCGACGCGTCCTGCAGCTTCCTGATGAACCCGGAGCGGCTCGACTGGTCGCCGGTGATGATCGAGCGCATGGGTCTCGACGCCGCCAAGCTGCCGCCGATCCGCAACCCGCTGGATGTCGTCGGCCACGTCACCGAACAGGCGGCGCTCGACACCGACCTGCGCCCTGGAACCCCGGTGCTGGTCGGTGGCGCCGACTATCCGGTGGCACTGCTCGGCTCAGGCGCCTGTCGCCCGGGAATGGGTTCCGACAGCACCGGCACGGGCGCCATCATCACTGTTATCGCGGAGAAGCCGCTGCTTGACCCGGAAATCTCGAACGTTGCGACGGTCGAAGGCAACTGGGCGCAATTCGTGCTGCTGGAGACCGGCGGCGACGGCATGCGCTGGGCACGCCGCGCCTTCCACGGCAACGCGCTGTCCTACGACGAGATCGTCGCCCGCGCCGCCGAGGCGCCGGCCGGTTGCGACGCGCTGCTCTTCATGCCCTTTCTCACCGGCGAACGCCTGGGGCGCCATCGCAACGCCCGCGCACAGTTCTTCGGATTGGGCGCCGGGCATGGCATGGAGCATTTGCACCGCTCGATCCTGGAAGGCATCGCCTTTGCCATGACCCGCCACATCCGCATCATGGAACACGCGTCAAACAGGCCGCTGGAGCGCGTTATCGCCGCCGGTGGCGGGGCGCGCACCGAACTCTGGCTGAAGATCAAGGCCAGTGCCTTCAACATTCCGATCCTGGTCCCGCGGGAGCCCGAATGCGGCATTGTCGGCTGTGCCGCGATGGCCGCGACGGCGACAGGCCGCTTCTCGCGCGTCGACCAGGCGGCCGAGCGCTTCGTGAGCTACGGCGCCGAAATCCTGCCGGACCCCGGATGGGTCGAGATCTACAGCCGCACCCAACCGGTTTTCGAGCAGCTCTACCATCACAGCCAGGCGCTCTACGATGACATCGACGCACTGGCGGCCGCCACGCGGCCGAAGCAGCCGTAACGCATCTCAGGCCTGCCGAGCCCTGACTGCAGCGACAGATCTGGCAATCACGATGCATCCCGTTTGGGATGCATCGGACGATCGACTTCAGCTGTGGCGGATTTCCGTTCCCAGCACCTTCAGGCACTCGCGGATGAACGCGGCAAGTGCGGTCCAGCCCTTTGCCGAGACCATCGTCCCGTCGACATAGGCCTCGGTCGGCGACAGGTCGATATAGGTTCCGCCGGCCAGCGTCACTTCCGGCTCGCAGGCAGCCAGCGCACCGACCTTCTTGCCACGCACGACGCCGTCCACCGCGATCAGGATCTGGACGCCATGACAGATGGTAAAGATCGGCTTCCTGGTCTCGTGGAAATGGCGAACCATCGCCTGCACACGCTTGTCGGTGCGGATGTACTCGGGGCCACGGCCGCCGGCGCAATAGACGGCATGATACTGGTCGAGCTGTCTTTCCGCCTCCGAAAAGGTCTTGTTCAGCAACGCGTAGTGGCCGGGTTTTTCGGTGTAGGTCTGGTCACCCTCGAAATCGTGAAGCGACGTCTTGATCAGGTCGCCAGCGTTCTTGTCAGGACAGACGACATGGACGATGTGGCCGACCGCCTCCATCGCCTGCTGATAGACGAAGATCTCGTATTCCTCGGTAAACTCACCGGTCAACATCAGTATTTTCTTGCCTGGCATGGTCAGCTCCTCGTTTTTTGGATGGAAGGGTTTTATCCGGGATCTCCCGGACGTTTGCTCGCGTTGATCAACGGTGAATTCAACGTGACGGCGCCGCTCCCGACGGTGACGAACATCGTGCCAGCCTCAATCGAACGCCGGCAGCAAACGATCACGGGAATGCTCGATATGACGGCGCATCGCCTGTTCCGCCGCAGCGGGATCGGAGGCAGCGAAGGCGGCCAGGATGGCCTGATGCTCGTCGAGCGCTTCCTCGGTGACGCGCGAATGGAACATCAGGCGGAAGATGTGGAAGTGGGTATGCTGAAACGCCAGCGTCTCGCGCACGAGACCATTGTTTGCAAATTCCATGATCCGGTCGTGGAAAATGGCGTCCTGCCGCGCAAAGTTTGAGTAGCGCAGGCGTTCATCCTTGCCTTCGCGGCGCGCCATGCCGCCTGCGGACTCCTCAAGCACCGCAAGCTTCGTCTCATCCATCAATGCGGCTGCCTTGGCCGCCGCGTGCGGCTCGAGCAGCAGGCGAAGCTCATAAAGTTCGTCAAATCGGCGCCTGGTTATCTGCGGCGCGGCACGGTAGCCGATCAAATGTGTCTTCAGCACAAGGCCTTCGCCTTCGAGGCGGCCAAGCGCTTCACGGATTGGCGTGTGCGATACGTCGAGTTCCTTGACCAGGCTGTCGACGGTGATCCGTGAGCCAGGCGCGATCTTCAGCGACATCAGTTGCGCGAAGATCGCTTCATAGACGTCCTCCACCAGGCTAGTGGATCGCTGGATGCGCCCGCCGGCGGGGTCGACTTCTCGGGCATTGGTTGCGTTCGTGACCTGCATCTTTTTTGCCTCTTGACAGGATCACTGGCTAACACGATGCTTCGCTCAATACAATCCTATATCCTATACGATTTGATAGAGGATACTTTGGGAGTTCGGCGAGATTTCGCCTGTCCACCATCATCGAGGGACGCAAGACCATGAGCCTTTTCGCTGCAATAAGGCTGCCGCGTGAAATCCTCTTCGGCAGGCGCCAGCGCCATGTCATTGCAACCGTTGCGGCCAGGCTCGGCCGTCGCGCTCTCGTCTGCACGGACGAGCGCTTTGCCGCAACTGTCGCCTTCGCCGAGATCATGGCGGCGCTCGAGGGCGCATCGATCGATGTTCTGGTGCACGATCGTGTGCAGCCCGATGTGCCGCGCGACACGGTTGCCGTCTGCGTCGAGGAGGCGCGGGAGTTTGCGCCCGACATGGTGATCGGCATCGGCGGCGGCAGTTGTCTCGATATGGCCAAATGCGCCGCGTTGCTCATCAGCCACGGCGGCCTGCTCCAGGACTACTACGGCGAGTTCAAGGTGCCCGGCCCGACGCTGCCGCTGATCGCGGTGCCAACGACAGCCGGCACCGGCTCGGAAGTGACCCCTGTCGCGGTGATTTCTGATCCGGATCGCACCATGAAGGTAGGCATCTCCAGCCCGCATCTGATCGCGGCAGCCGCCATCTGCGACCCGGAACTGACGATGACATGTCCCCCGGGACTGACGGCGATCGCCGGCGCAGACGCGCTGACCCATGCGGTCGAGGCTTTTACCGCCGCCAGGCGCGGCACTGACCCCAGCCTGCCGCAACAGCATGTCTTCATCGGCAAGAGCGCGCTGACCGATCATTTTGCGCTGCTCGCGATCAAGCTGCTTGGCCGCAGTCTCGAAAAGGCCTGCCGCGCCCCCGCCGACGAGGACGCTCGCGCCGATGTGATGATGGGCGCGCTTGCAGCCGGCTGCGCGTTCGGGACGGCCGGAACGGCGGCGGCGCACGCGGTGCAATATCCGGTCGGCGCCCTTACCCACACCGCTCACGGGCTGGGTGTCGCCACCATGCTGCCGTATGTCATGAAGTACAACCGGGCCGCCGCGGCCGCCGAGATGACCGAGATCGGCCTTGCCCTTGGTCTCGACGGCAAGGACCGGAGCACCGCCGAGATGGCCGACGCGACGATCGACGAGATCGGCCGGCTGTTTGCAGCGATCGGGATCACGCCTACGCTGGCCAGGCTCGGGCTTCCCGCCGACAAGCTCGATTGGACGGCCGAACAGGCGCTCGGCATCGACCGTCTCATCAAGAACAATCCGCGTCCTTTCGATCCGGCAGCCATGCGCGGCCTGATCCAGGCCGCCTATGATGGCGATCTCGCCGCCTGTGTCATGTGAGCAATCGAGGAGCAGGCCATGAACATATCTCATCAGCTGCTGGAGGACGAGGAGGACGCTGCCGGCTTCCATAGATTCTCCCACGGCTTGTATATCGCCGGCCAATGGCGGCAATCCGCCGACGGCAGGGAAATCCAGGTCGTCGACCCCTCCACCGAGGCGGTGATCGCCGCCGTTCCCGATGCGACGATCGAAGATGCAACGGCCGCCGTCGAGGCTGCGGCCAAGGCCGCCGATGGCTGGCGCACAACAGCGCCCCGCAAGCGTTCCGAAATCCTCAGAAATTGCTTCGAACTGATGACGCAGCGTTGCGAGACGCTGGCCACCCTGATCTCGCTGGAAAACGGCAAGGCACTGCGGGACGCGCGTGGCGAGATCGCCTATGCCGCGGAATTCTTTCGCTGGAATGCCGAGGAAGCCGTTCGCATCACCGGCGAATTCGGGATGGCGCCTTCCGGCACCAACCGCATCGTCGTCGACTACGAGCCGATCGGCATCTGCGTCCTTGTCACACCCTGGAATTTTCCTGCCGCCATGGCGACGCGCAAGATCGCGCCCGCCCTGGCTGCCGGGTGCACGGTGATTTTGAAGCCGGCCAGCGAGACCCCGCTCACCGCCTACGCGCTTGCCGCGCTTTATGAGGAAGCGGGTGTCCCACCGGGGGTTGTCAACGTTCTGACAACCTCCAATCCCGGCCCGGTGACGGCCGCGATGCTGGCCGATCCGCGGGTGCGCAAACTCTCCTTCACCGGCTCGACTTCTGTCGGGCGCGTTCTGCTGGCCGAGGCCGCAAAGCACGTGGTTTCCTGTTCGATGGAACTTGGCGGCAACGCGCCATTCCTTGTGTTCGATGACGCGGACCTCGACGCGGCGGTCGATGGGGCGATGGTGGCGAAGATGCGCAACGCCGGCGAGGCCTGCACGGCTGCCAACCGCATCTATGTCCAGTCCGGCGTTTACGATGCGTTTTGCGAAAGCCTCGCCAGGCGGATGTCGGCACTCAAGATCGGCGCTGGCACGCACGCGGCCACGGAGTGCGGGCCGATGATCACCAGGAAGGCCGTCGACAAGATCGACCGTCTGGTCAACGATGCTGTCGCCCGTGGCGCGCGGGTGCTGTGCGGAGGCAAGGCAGGCTCGGGAACGGGATACTATTATCCGCCGACCGTGCTCTGCGACGTCCCGGCCGAGGCGGAGATGGCGCATGAGGAAATTTTTGGGCCGGTGGCGCCGATCTCGAGATTCGACACGGAAGCCGAAATCATCGCGCGCGCCAACGACACCGAATACGGTCTTGCCGCCTACATCTACACGCGCGATCTTGCGCGTGGAATGCGGGTGGCATCCAGGATCGAAGCTGGGATGGTCGCTCTCAACCGCGGCTTGATGTCCGATCCGGCAGCACCGTTCGGCGGGGTCAAGCAGAGCGGCCTCGGCCGCGAGGGCGGCCAGCATCACGGCATTGCCGAGTTCATGGAGGCGAAATACCTCGCCATCAGCATCTGAGCGGAGGAAAAGTGCAAAACGATCCGTTCCGCATCCGCGACCATGTCGCCGATTTCGATCAAATCGTCCAGGACATCGTTCACCGCAGCGAGGCCGTCCGCGCAACCATCCCGATGACAGCGGACATTGCCTATGGGCCGGATCAGACCGAAACCATCGACCTGTTCTTTCCCCCGGGCAAAACAAGCGGCCTGCCGGTGCACATGTTTATCCATGGCGGCTATTGGAGGATGTTCTCCAAGCGCGACTACTCATACGTCGCGGCGACGATTACCCAGGCCGGTGCGATTGCCGCCATCGTCGACTATGCGCTGATGCCCAAGGTCAGGATGGCGACGATCGTCGACCAGGTGCGCCGCGCCAAGCGGTGGGTTCTGGCCCATATCGCCGACCATGGCGGAGACCCGGCAAACCTGACCGTCAGCGGTCATTCGGCCGGGGCACATCTTTCAACGTTCCTGTTCAACAGCGAGCATACCCCATCCAATGTGCGGGCAGCCCTTCTGCTCGGCGGGCTCTACGATTTGAAACCACTCCAAAACTCCTTTCTCGCCAACGAGATTGCAATCACCGATGAGGAAGTCGCCAGGTTTACACCGCTTGCCCATCGGCATGATCCTCAAACCAAGGCGATGGTTCTGGTCGGAGCCAACGAGACGCCGCCTTTCCATCAGCAGGCAGATCGATTCAAGGAGCACCTGCTGCAGCAGGGTTCGCCGGTAACGTCGCTTGTTCTCGCCAACCGCAACCACATGGACAGTGTCAGAGATCTCGGCATCCCCCGGAGCCAGGCGGGGGATTGCCTGACGAAACTGATTGCCAACGACGATCGTTGATCCAGCAGACATGCCGGCCATCATCCATCGCGGCTTACCGCAAGGGCGTCAGCAGCACGCCTCAGCGAGGGAAAAGAACCTCCCCCATGCCAAGCACCGCGTTGTCGCCGCCATATTTCTGCGGCGCGTTGCCCAGCAGCGGCCGTTTCAAAATACCCTCGACAATCAGATGGCGATCGATGACGGCGGCGAAGACGCTCTCCGGCGCGCCGCATTCGACGAAGCTCGGCGACAGGCTTTTCGGCGCGCGATCGAGCAGGATCGAACCGCGACGCATCAGATAGCCGGGCATCTCGCCGGTGCCGCCGGCCACCACCAGCGTGCCGGCGATCATGCGGCTGCCGGCATTGTCGCCCAAGCCTTTCAGCACCGCGATCAGGCCGCGCCGCATGCGGTCGGCGGCAAAAGCGCCGGCTTTGCCCCTGACGATCAGCACGCCGCCATTCATGCCGGCCAGTTCCCCGGCGAGCGGCGCACCAAGGTGATCGCCGGCGTTGCCCGTTATTTCAAGCCTGCCGCCGCGCATGCCGGAGCCGGCATGCGGGCCTGCATTGCCTTCGATGGTGAGCGTGCCGCCGCGCATGGCGCGCCCGGCCTGGGCGCCGGCATTGCCGACGACGCGAACCGAACCGTCCCGCATGGCTTCCGCCACGCGGTCGAGGCGCGCGCTGCCGCCTTCGAAGACGATGTCCAGCGGATCGTTGCCGGCGACGCGAAAGATATCGCCGACCTTCGATCCATGCTTCGACGTGCCGATCTGGATCTTTTCGATATCGCGCCTTTCGATCCCGGCAAGCCGCTCCGGCGTCAGCGGCGACAGGTCAAGGCGCTCGGGCGGCTCGGCGACAAGGGTGAAGGTCAGCGCTTTCACGGCAGCATATCCTTCAGCGAATAGATGAACTTGCCGAGCTTGCCGCCGTAATTGCCGGCGCTTATGCGAACCGCGCCTCGCTTCGGCCCAAGCTCGATGACGGCCTTGATGCCGGCCTTCATCGCGGCGGCAACGGCATCGTTGGTCTCGCCGTCGATGACGATTTCCAGGACGGCGTTGATGTCGGCACCGAGCTCACTCCTGACGACACCGCGCAGTGTCGGCGCATAGGCTTCGTTGGCCGAGGCGATCATGCCCTTGTATTTACCGCCGATCTTGGAACCCGAACGAGCGATGCCGCCCGGAAACGGCACGATCGCGCCCGGCACCAGGCCGATCGCGGCAACCGCGGCCTCGGCGGCAGCCAAGGCCCTGGCGCTGCTTTCAGCCATGACGAAGAAATTGCCGCCGCCGACGGCGCCCTTCGTCAGCCCGGTCGTCGCTTCGCACAGGAATTCGCCGTCCATGACGGGAACGCGCCAAAAATGCCTGCCGCCGATTTTCTTGGAGATCTGCCAGCCGTCGCCAAAATAACGCAGCGCCGAACCGAGCTTCAGCTCGGCGCTGCCCTGCAGTCCGGCGAAGCAGGCGGAACCCGGCGAGGTCAAGACACACTGGCCGACGCGATTGAGCAGTTGTTTCTGCAGTTCGTCTGTTCCCATCGCAAAGATCATCACGCGGCAGCCGGGCCGGCCATCCGGTGTGGCCGATGGCGCCAGTTCGACATCGATTGCCGCTTCGCAGCCGCAGCCGATCACCGAGGTGGCAAAGCCGGTCATGGTGTTCGCCGCCTGGCGCGCCCATTTCCGGTTCGGCGCGGTGATGATGATGGCGGTCGCGCGCATGCCGAAGGCCTCGGCAAAGGTATCGTCGATCACTATGCCATTTACGCTCACGTTCGGCATGCAACCTCGCCGAATGGCTGTTCGCGCGCGATCGCCGATTCCGGGAAATTGAACCAGTCCAGCGACAGGCCGTAGCGCTGCTGGTGATAATCCTCCAGGCGCCGCAGCATCGCCTTGTCCGGCGGCGGATTGAGCCTGAGCGCCTTGCCCCAGCGGTAATGGGTGATCTCTCCGTCCTGCACGACGAGATCGCCATCCTTGAAGACATACGCCGCCTGCCCCAGCATGTTCGCGATATTCTCCTCCCTGCGGTAGACAGCGATGTCGGCTGTCGCGCCGGCGCCGAGATGGCCTCGATCCGTCAGCCCGAGCAGCTTGGCCGGGGCCGCACGCGTCATGATGGCGATTTCCTCGAATGTGTATTCGCGGTCGATCGCGGCCAGGGTGGAGAGCGCCATGGCGGATTTTGGAAGTCCGGCGATCATTTCGGTGCGCGCTTCCCGGCTCATCAGCAGCTCGAACAGGGCCGGATAGGCGGTAAAGGGCGCGCCGTTGGGATGATCGGTGGTGAAGAAGACACGCCAGGGATCGTCGATCAGGAGAAAAAGCTCGAGCCCGATCGCCCACTGCATCGTGCCATAGAAATCCTTGCCATAGCGGTAGGGCACGATGCCGCCGCCATTGCCGTCGCCGTCATGAATGACGGATTTCTTCGGCTGCGCACTGCCACGCGCCGAAAACTGCCGCATGACGTCTGAGGAGATGGTGACGGTCTGGCCGAACATCACCTGGCCGATATCGATGGTGACTTCCGGCGTCGCGTTGACCAGTTCGGCAAGGCGCGCCGCGGCCGAGGAAAACCTGCGCTTGCCTTCCGTGCCGTAGCCGTAGAACTGGAGATGGGCGAGGTGCAGCGGCAATCCTTCCGCCGCCGCGATCGTCGCGGCCGCCGTGTCCGCCGATCCGGGGCTGCCCAGATTGTTGCAATGGACATGCAGCGGATGCGGGACGCCAAGGCTGTCGACGGCCGCCTGCAGCGTCTTGACGATCTTGCGCGAGCTGACGCCATAGGAAGGCACCACATCGTCCAGCGAGAAGGTGCGGACGTTTTCCTTGAAGGCGGCCGCCGCGCCGGCATTGATCACCTTGACCCCAAGCGCCCGCGTCGAGGCGACCGTCCAGGCGACATAGTCCTCGATCATCGTTGAGGAGGCGTCGTCGCGGATCATCGACAGCAGGAAATCGTCGTTGCCGAGAATGGCGAGCGTCGCCTTGTCGATGATCGGGATGTCGGCCAGTTCGAGATGGGTGTGAAGCGCGGCTCCCGGCGACATCGCCGGCTCGACCACCGTGGTGAAACCCATCTTGGCGTAGAGGCACCCGGTCTGGAAGGTCGACCAGCCGGCATTGGAAAGCGGCGTCGTCGCCGGTCGCGCCTGGTGCGCCGCATGCTGCTCGGGCAGGAGCAGCCGTGCCGTATTCACGTTGCCGCCGCCGATGTGGGAATGGATGTCGATGGCGCCCGCCATCACGATGCAGCCGGCTGCGTCGATGGTCCGGTCGGCAGCGCCCGCCGCCGGCGCCGCAGCGATCTTGTCGTCGCTGATCCACAGGTCGCCCTTGCCGAGACGGCCGTTGACCGGATCGATGATGTCGCCGCCGGCGATTTTCGTCAGCATGGCAACGCCGCCTCGGCGGAGACATGACTGGCAACCAGCCGGATAACGGTCGCAGCGGAGGGCAGTTCCGACGCCGCTCGCGCCTCGACCGACCTTAGCGAACCGGTGCGGCTGGAATAGGCCACCGCCTGGTGATCGACGCCGGCTTCGCCGATGGCGATGGTGACCGCAGCACCCGCGACCGGCTCATGCGTTTTCGCCAGGGCGATCAGCGCCATGCGGTTCCTTTTCTTCTGCGGCTGGACAATCGAGGACGAGATCCGCAGGTGCAGGTCGGCTTCGCCGGCGGCGATCATGCGCGCGACATCGTAACGCCAGGGATCGAAGTCCGGGAAGCCGCGCGCAAAGCCGGTGCGCAGCGGAAAACCGGTCATCCAGGTCGAGGCGAGCGCGCTTCCCCAGCCATTTTCGCTCGCCGGCAGATGCAGGCCGGATGCGCGTGATTTGCGGTTGAGATCGCTGACCAGTCCCTGAAGCATCTCCAGCGCCAGCCCTTCGGTTGCGTCGCCTGAAAACAGGAAGACGGGAAAATGCGCAGCCTCCAGGGCTTTGGCGAAATCGTCGAAATTCGACACCGGCTGCGATGTCTGGCGCCCCCTCCACTGCGCCCTCAGTGCCGCCAGCGTCGCGCCGAGGCCTGCCTCGCCGCAGGACAGCAGCGTCGCCATCCGCCCGTTGCTCAACCGCGGCGCAGACGTTTCTTTCGACCCGACCAGAAAGATCTCGCGCTGATTCTTGGCCGAGAGGTCGGGAACCGTCTCGGCAAGCTCGCCGACAAATTGATGATGGATCTGCGGGAGTTCGCCGACGATCACCACGACATCGGCGCGCCGGCGCGTTTCGCCGGGCGCGACGGTCATCGCGCCTTTGTCGGTAAAAAGCGCGGCCTCCCGGGAAACTGCCGCGCCATCTGCATGATCGTATGCCGCGCCAACCCGCTCAGCCAGCGCGATCGCCGCCCTGGTGCCGTGTATATCCGTATCCAGGCTGAAAACCGGGCACCGGCTTGACCCCAACAGCGCGGCGGCATGTGCGGCCGCGCGCTCGACCAGCGTTACCCGGTTGCCGATCCAAGCAACCGCCATTCACTACGCTACTTTCTGGTGCCGGCCCAATCCTAGACGAAACTGGATTGGCCGTGAACCCCGCCTGTCAGCAGATTAGCGAATGTTTTCTTACGCCATCAACAAATTCCGACCGCGCTTAATCATATTTGATGTAACCGAAGCGCTGATCGGTCGGCGGAGTGCCTTCCAGCGCGCCGCCTTCCCGGGCCGGCTGCCACTGGACGACATCCTCGATCTTTTTGGCCAGCTCGAAGTCTTTGTCAGTGATGCCCTTGGCTGCATGGTTCATCAGGCGCACCTCGACCCAGGCATAGGAAGCCGTGATGTCGGGGTGGTGCCATGCCGCCTCGGCGAGATGGCCGACCGTGTTGATGACCATCAGTGTCGATTTCCAGCTGTGGGTCTTGTATTTGCGCCGGATCCAGCCGTTCTCGTAATACCATTTCGGCAGTTCCTTCTCGATCCGGTCGGCAATCTCGGCTTCCGAATAGACTTTTTCCCTCGGCGTCTCGTTCATCTCGACCTCCGCGAATTGCCCGGTCCGTTCTCGCGCCGAGCCAAAAGAAGATAAAACGAATGCACTCTCTGCGGCTTGCCCCTTCGACGAAAACAGCTATCATGGCGACGGGCACCTAAACTTCCATGATGCGTCTATGATGCACCCATCGGGGGGTAGATGTCGAATTCTGTTACCATACAAGTGCCCGCCCGCCTGCATCTTGGCTTCCTCGATCTCAACGGCGATACCGGGCGTCGCTTTGGCAGCGTCGGGCTGCCGCTGAGCGAACCCGAAACCGTCGTCACCCTGTCACGGTCCAGCGAGACCATCGTCGAAGGCGCCGACAGCCGGCGCGCCGGCGAACATCTGTCGACGCTCTGCAGCCATCTCGGCATTCGCGGTCAGCACCGTCTCGTGGTCGAACAGTCGATCCCGAGCCATGCCGGCCTGGGCTCCGGCACGCAGATCGCCCTTGCCGTCGCCGCGGCGCTGCGCACGCTCCACCAACTGCCTCTCGATATCGGCAGCGATGCGACCCTGCTCGATCGCGGCGGACGATCCGGCATCGGCATCGCCAGCTTCGAAAGCGGTGGCGTCATTGTCGACGCCGGCAAGGACGACAGCGGCAGGCCGCCGCCGGTCGTGGCGCGACTGCCGTTCCCGGAAGAGTGGCGCGTCATCCTGATCCTCGACCATGGCGGGCATGGGCTGCATGGCGATGCCGAGATCGCGGCATTTCGTTCGCTGCCACCGTTCCCGGCATCCGGCAGCGGCGAGATCTGCCGGCGGGTGCTGATGGGCATCATGCCGGCTCTGGTCGAGCACGACCTGCAAGCCTTCGGCGCCGCCGTCACCGCGATCCAGATGCTGATCGGCACCCATTTCGCCCCGGCGCAAGGCGGCGTGTTCACCTCCAGGCGGGTCGAGAACGTGGCCCACGCTCTCAACGAAGCAGGCGCTGTCGGCATCGGCCAGAGCTCGTGGGGGCCGACAGGGTTTGCCTTTGCCCCATCGCAAGACGCTGCAGTCAGCTTCGTCAACGCGGTTCGGCAGACAGTTGAAGACGGCATCGAGATCAGGATCGTCAAGGGCAGGAATTCCGGCGCGAAGATCAGTTCGACCAGACTTGACCTCGTCGGCAGCTGACGGCTGGGCAACGCGATCAGGTTCAAGAAGAAAGGCGAGAAATGGCCCGCAAACACATCCTGCACATGCTGACGCCGTTGAAGCATATGAGCCCTTTCGACGTGAACATGGCGCTCGATGCAGGCTTCGACGCCGTCGTCCCCTATGTCGATGTAAGCCTGGGAGAGGTGACAGGCCTCGTGCAGGACGCGATCTTCTCGCGCCCGCCCGATGTGGGCGTCGATACCGGCATTTTTATCGCCGGCAAGGATGCCTCGCTGGCGCTTGACATGTTCGAGGCAGCGCGAAAGGCGATGGTGCCGCCTTTCCAGGTCTCGGTATTCGCCGATCCGGCCGGCTCGTTCACCACGGCCGCGGCGATGGTGGCCAAGGTCGAAAAAGCGCTGGAGAAGAAATTCGAGCGCGGGCTGAAAGACACCAGGATCGCTGTTTTCGGCGCCACCGGCGTCGTCGGCTTCTGCACCGCCGTGATCGCCGCCAGGGAAGGCGCCCGGGTGACCCTGGTCGGCCATGACGGCATCGAAAGGGTCAAGCAGATCGCGGCCGAGATCAAAAGCCGGTTCAACACCGCCGTCGATGCGGCCGACGGATCGAGCGACGCCCGCAAGACGAAGCTGGTCGAGGCGAGCGAGGTGATCCTGGCGTGCGCCAAGGCCGGCGTCCAGGTGGTCTCAAAAGCCCGGTTGAAAGGCGACGGCCTGCTCATTGCCGCCGACGTCAATGCGGTCCCGCCGGCCGGCATCGAAGGCGTGGCCGTCAATGCCAATGGCGATCCGCTCGAAGCGGCAAAAGCTGTCGGCATTGGTCCGCTCGCCATCGGCAACGTGAAATACAAGGTCGAATTCGGCCTCTTCAAAAGAATGATCGAATCCGAAAAAACCATCACGCTCGATTTCCAGGAAGCATTTTCCCTTGCACGCGAGATTGCCAAATAACGCCGGATCTCTCCTGATCGCGGCGATTTCAGGCCGGGCGCTGGCTGCCGCTGCGCGCCGCGCCGGCTATCGTCCGCTGGTCGCCGATTTCTTTTGCGATACCGACACGGTCGCGCTTGCCGAGCGCGCGACGATGCTGCCGGGCGACCTGCAAGGCGGCATCGACGGCGAGCGCATCATCGAGACGCTTCGGCAACTGGCCGGAGACGACCAGCCGGTCGCCATTGTCCTGGGCTCGGGCTTCGAGCGGATGACGGAGACCGTCGACGAGTTCGCGCGCCATTTTCCGCTCGCCGGCAACAGCGGCGCCGCGATCCGCAGGATCAAGGACCCGCAATTGCTGGCCGCCGATTGCGCCGAACTCGGCATCCCGCATCCGGACTTCCGATGGGACCCGCCGCCCGATCCGGAGAACTGGGTGGTCAAGACCGCAGGCGGCGCCGGCGGCGCGCATATCAGGCGGGCCGCCGGAGAAACCCCGATATTACAGTGTCAGGCTCCTGGCGGCCGCTATTTTCAGCGTTTCGTTGCCGGTCGCAGCATCTCGGCCATGTTCGTCGGCGACGGCCAAAGCGCTGACATCGTCGGCTTCAGCCAACAATGGGCGTCGCCTGCCCCGGCAGCGCCCTATCGCTATGGCGGCGCCGTGCGGTTGAGGCGCTTCGATCGCAGACGGGCGGCGATGATCCGCGGCTGGCTTTCAGGTCTGGCGCGTCGCGCCGGCCTGGTTGGATTGTGCAGCGCCGATCTCATTCGCGGACCGGATGGCTACAAGCTCATCGAGATCAATCCGCGGCCCGGCGCCACGCTCGACATTTTCGACGATGCCGACGCGCCATTGATCGAAGCGCATCTGCGCGCCGCGGCGGGCAAGAAATACCGTCTGCCGCGCTTCGTCGATTCGATGGCGTCGATGGTGACCTATGCGGCGGCGCCGATCGCCCGCTTTCCATCGATTGCCTGGCCTGAATGGACTGCCGACCATCAGTCGCCCGGCACCCGACTGATCGCCGGCGATCCGGTCTGCACCATCTTCGCGCGCGGTCCGAGCGCCGATCTGACCAGGCGGCTGATCAAGGGACAAGCCAGCCGATTGCAACACCAATGGGAAGGAGACCGGACATGAAAGACGGTTCGGCATTCCTCAACGACAATGCGCAGCGCATCATCGACGGCATGATCGGCGACGCCGAACGCCTGCGTATCGGCGTTTCCACCGGGCCATTGGGCGAGTGCCTGATCGACGCCGGCGCCAAGGCCGCCGGCGGCGTCGAGGCCGGGCTGCGCATGGCGGAAGCCGCGATGGGCGGCCTCGGCAGCATTTCGGTGTGCATGGACCGTGCGTCGCCAAAATGGCCGTTCACCATCGAAGTGCGGTCGTCGCAGCCGGTGCTTGCCTGCCTGGGCAGCCAGTATGCGGGCTGGAACCTGTCGAGCCAGGATTATTTTGCCATGGGATCGGGACCGGCGCGGGCGCGCGCCCGCGTCGAACCGCTGTTCGAAACACTCTCCTATCGCGACACCGCGTCGTCCGCCGTGCTGATCCTGGAGACGGCAAAACCGCCGCCCCAGGCGATCGTCGAGAAGGTCGGCAGGGCAACCGGACTGGCACCCGAAAAGCTCACCTTCCTCTATGCGCCGACACAAAGCCTGGCGGGCGGCGTGCAGATCGTTGCGCGCGCGCTCGAGGTTGCCCTGCACAAGACCAACGATCTCAAATTTCCGCTGGAGAACGTTGTCGACGGCATCGGCACGGCGCCCATCCCCGCCCCGCATCCGGATTTTCTGACCGCCATGGGCAGAACCAACGACGCCATCATCTATGGCGGCAGCGTCCAGCTCTTCGTAAAAGGCTCGGCGAAAGACGCCAGCGAACTCGCGGAGCGATTGCCGAGCCGCGCCTCGCGCGACCACGGCCACCCCTTCGCCGAAGTCTTCAAGCGGTTCAAGGGAGATTTCTATGCCATCGATCCGCTGCTGTTCAGCCCGGCCGAAGTGATCGTCACGGCGATCGAGACCGGCGATACGTTCCGCGCCGGCGAGCGTGATCTGCAGATGCTCGAACGGAGCCTCGGTTAGACCATGGCGCTGCAATGGATCGGTCTGTCATCCGCCTGCCGGGGCATTCGTTCCGGCTTTCCGTATACCGGTATCCAAGGCGTGACATGATCCCTCGCATCCTGATCGTCAGCGACGTCTCGGACGCCCGCTCCAAGGGCCTGGCGGCAAGGCTGGAGCGGCGCGGCGCCGTGGTCGCAACCGTGCCGCTGGCGGCGATCGCGTTCGACACCGGCAGCCCGAGCGGACTGTCGATCCCCGGTTTCGACGGCGCGCTGCCCGACGCCGTGCTGGTCCGTTCGATCGCCGCCGGATCGTTCGAAGCGGTCACCCGGCGTCTCGGCGTGCTGCACGCATTCGGCAAGCTTTCCATTCCGGTGTGGAATTCCGCGCAGGCGATAGAGCGCTGCGTCGACAAGTCGATGACGACCTTCCTCTTGAAGAATGCCGGCCTGCCGACGCCGCCGACATTCGCGGTCGAGGGTCTTGCCATGGCCGAAGCGGTCGCCAGACGCGAACTGCCGTTCACGCCGCTGGTGCTAAAACCGCTTTTCGGCGCCCAGGGCCGCGGCATCCGGCTGATCGAGACACTGTCCGAGCTCCCCGCCGAAGAAGAGGTGGACGGCGTCTACTATCTCCAGCATTACGTGCCGCGTCCCGGCCCGCCTTACCGCGATTTTCGCGTGTTCGTCTGCGCCGGCGAGGTTTTGGCGATGATGAGCCGCCGTGGCGACGACTGGATCACCAATGTCAATCGCGGGGCGGTGCCCGAGCAAGTCTCGGGGCAGGTTTCGGGGCATGGCGAAACCGAACTGGCGGCGCTGGCACGGGCCGCCGCCGCCGCTATCTCAGCGGATTTCGCCGGCGTCGATATCGTGCCGGCGGCAGACGGCAAGCTGTTGGTGCTGGAGGTCAACAGCATGCCCGCCTGGTCCGGGCTTCAATCGGTGGTCGCGGTCAACATCGCCGATGCGATTGCCGACGCCCTGCTGAAATTCCTGGCTGATCGCCCAGCTGATCACCCAGAGGCGGCGGCGGCGCGACCCTACCGCCTCACCGCGCCGGCGAATTCGTGACCGACGGGGTGGCGCTTTCGCGAGAACGCCTCCGGGCTGCCTACAAGGACGCCTGCCGGATGGAGATCGAGGCGCTGAAGCCGGGCAACGTCCATCTGTTCGCCGACGGGCACGGCATGTCCGCCGCCCAGTTCATGACGAGCGCCGAGGTCTCGTCCGTCCCGCTGACCGATCCGCGCCTGCCGGTCGGACAGCGCATGCTGGAAGCGGTCCGAGCGACACGCCTGGCGGTCGCGACCAACACCAATCTCGGTATCATCCTTCTGGCAGGGCCTCTGCTGTGCGCCGCTGAAATGGCGGGCACCCAACTGCCCGACAATCGACTGCCTGACAATCGACTGCACGACAATCTCGACGCGGTGCTGCGCGCGATGAGCATCGACGATACCAGGGCGGTATTCGAGGCGATCGTCGCCGCCGCGCCGGGCGGCCTCGGAGAGGCGGCGAACGATGTGCGGCAGGAGCCGAAGGTTCATCTGCTCGAAGCCATGCGGGAGGCGGCCGACCGCGACATGATCGCCCGCCAGTATGTTACCGGTTTCGGCGACGTGTTCGGCGTCGGGCTTGCGGCTCTTGAAGCCGCCTTGGCACGCGGCGAAGTCGGCATGTGGCCGACGGTGTTCGCCTATATGGCGTTTCTCGCCGGCTTCCCGGACAGTCATGTGGTGCGCAACCATGGCGCTGAAGTCGCAAATCAGGCGCGTCAAGAAGCCCTTGCCGTTGAAGCGGCGTTGCATGCCAGCGACGACGAGACGTCACGCATTGGTCTGCTCATGGAACTCGACCGCCGGCTGAAAGCGAACAACGTCAACCCCGGCACGTCGGCCGACCTGACCGTGGCTACTCTTTTAGTCCACACCCTCGGCGTTCAGCTTGCATAATCGCAACGTTGGTGGTTGACTTTCAGGAGCGGAAGCTGGGCTTCCGCGGCTATCCAGCCAACCGGTCCGGATCTCCGGGCGCTGCCAACAAGGATAGCTGTCCATCGAGCGCTCGCTCGGTTTGCGGCGTCTTTGGACACCATAACTGTGTCTTGGAGGAAAATTGGCATGGCAAAGATCTCGAAAGTAATGGTCGGTGAATCGCTGGTAGGAGACGGCAACGAAGTGGCGCATGTCGACCTGCTCATCGGCCCACGGGGGAGCGCAGTCGAAACAGCATTTTGCAACGCGCTGACCAACAACAAGGACGGCTTTACCTCCCTTTTGGCGGTGATCGCGCCCAATCTTCAGTGCAAGCCCAACACCGTGATGTTCAACAAGGTCACGATCAAGGGCGCCAAGCAGGCCGTGCAGATGTTCGGCCCGGCCCAGCATGCAGTCGCAAAGGCCGTGCAGGACAGCGTCGCCGATGGGACCATTCCTGCCAATGAGGCGGACGACCTGTTCATCTGCGTCGGCGTTTTCATCCATTGGGACGCCGCCGACGACGCCAAGATCCAGAAGTACAATTACGAAGCGACGAAGGAAGCCATCCAACGCGCCGTTGCAGGAACGCCGACGGCCGCCGAAGCCACGGATAAGCGGGACCAGGTGAAGCATCCGTTCGCGGCTTAGACAAGAGACAGCCCCGCACAGGCAAAACCCTCCGCGGAGCCGGATGGTCTGTTGCGCCGCCTGAAAAAGCTTCTGGGCCTTTAGAGCACCGGACAAAGAGCCTGCCCTCGGGCCTGACCCGAGGGTGGACCGGTTTTGGGAAATCCGATGCTCCAGCAAAGAGATAGAGCGGCGAGACGATCGACTTGACGGCCCGCCGCTCTACAAGGCCCAGTTTCCGAGGCCGAAGTTCGAGGCGAAGTCAGGTGCCAAGCGTTGCGAGTTGCCCCGGCGTGAGCGTGCCGTCATGCAGCGAGGTCGCAACCAGCGCCGCGGCGATACCGAGTGACGAAAGGGTGCGAATGTCAGCCTCATTGCGCACCCCGCCGGCCGCGATGACGGAGCGGCTTCCAGCCTTCGCCTTGATGGCCTTGAGCCGCGTGAAATCGGGACCGGAGGCGGAACCGACCTTGGCCAATGTCATGACGATCACCGTTTGCGGCCAAAGCGCCGGCTCGTCGAGAAATGATGCCGGACCGCGAAACCCATCGTCGAAGAAATCCAGCGACAGGATAAGCTCCGGATGATCGCAAAAACGCCGCAACAGCGCGTCGTCCTGCTGCGATTCGGACCCCACGACCGGGCAAAGCCAGGATTCGGCAAGTGCCGCCGAAAGTGTTTTCTCGTCGGTGACGCCGGCATCGACCCAAAGCTCCGGCGGCTCCGCCATCGCCTTCAGCCGGGCAAGCGCGCCGCTGTTTGGCGTTCCGCCTTCGATGGCATCGAGATCGGCGATATAGAAGGTCGGAAAAGGGTAAAGCCGGCGCAGGCCCTCAGTGACCGCAACGACATCGGAAGTTTGGCTGAGCGGCGTGACGATCGGCCTGTAGCGATCGCGTTTTCCTTGCTGGGCGCGCACCACCTCGCCGCCTTTCAGGTCGAGAACCGGAATGATACGCAACGCTCTTTTTCTCGCTGACCAACTGCCCCTGACAACTATGATGAAAGCTTGAAGTGTGGAAAAAAGAAAGAGCATCGTTGCCGGCTTCGATATTGGCGGCGCCCATCTGAAGGTGACGCGTGCGCAAGACGGCCGCATCGTCGAGGCAGTAACCATCGCCACACCGCTTTGGCTGGGGCTCCATACCCTGACCTCGGCGTTCAGGGAAACGGCCCCGATCTATGCGGGCGCCGATCTCAACGCATTCACCATGACCGGCGAACTGGCTGATATCTTTCCGTCCCGCGGCGCCGGCGGCGCGGCCCCGCGGGCTGAGGTTTGAGCGGGGGGGCCAGGGGGAAAAATGGTTTATTAAAGACCGTCCGCCGTTTTGGGGGGGGGGCGGGCCGCGCCGCGGCGCGCCGCAGT